>JAHEAM010000298.1:3404-5282 GCA_024642765.1 Planctomycetaceae bacterium | reverse complement strand
GTTGGACGCCGATGTTTACGGTCCAAGCGTTCCTCAACTCACTGGCGTGCGTGGCCAGGTGTCTAAGAGCGAAAACAAAATTAGCCCTCTCGACTACAACGGCATGCCGTTGATGTCGATCGGCTTTATGGTTCCACCGGATCAAGCCGTGATTTGGCGCGGGCCGATGCTGCATTCTGCCATTACTACTTTCATTCGCGATGTGGCGTGGGGCGAGCTAGATTATTTGATTATTGATATGCCCCCAGGAACGGGCGACATCGCCCTATCGCTCTCACAACAATTACCAATCTCGGGCGCAGTTGTTGTTTGTACTCCACAAGAAGTCGCACTGATCGACGCCGTCAAAGCTATCGCCATGTTTCGCCAAGTCAAAATTCCACTGGCTGGTGTTGTGGAAAACATGAGCAGCTTTTTATGTCCCGACAACGGAAAGCAATACGATATTTTCGGAAAAGGTGGCGCGCGAAAATTGGCGGAGGATGCCGACTTGCCGTTTCTAGGTGAGATCCCAATCAGCATTGGATTGCGCGAGCGTGGGGACGAAGGCCAAACGGCCGACAATTTTGACGATCCGATGTTAGCACCTTTTTTAGAAAAAATTGCCGTTCAGCTTGTAAGGCATCTTTCGAAAAAGGTATGCGCCTCACCCGTAAAACGACAATTGCCAGTCCTGTCGTAAAAAAACGATTGGATCGGCGGCGGAGAGTTGCGTTGAGTCGATTGGCCTCGGGTGCAGGTGGTTGGCGAGCTAAGATCACCTTATTCCGATAGGTCTCGGGCGGGGCATAGAAATACCTCTGCGACTCCGTTGCCGCCGGCTATTTTTTCCGGCCCTCAGCGGAAATAGGCACTGCGCAAAAAAATAGGACTGCTAGGCAGTCCTGTCTCGTTGTTTCGATTCAAAGGCAAAAAGAACTATTTCTTTTTCTTTACTGCTTTTTTAGCAGGAGCCTTCTTTGCTGCCTTCTTAGCAGGAGCCTTCTTTGCTGCCTTTTTTGCTGCTTTCTTAGCCACAGTAATATCCTCCGAAAAATCTCCGGTGAGTTTCTTGGGCAAAAAAATCTACCCAGTCAACACTCACCAACCTAAAAAACCGAAACAAACAAAATGTATCGGTGGGTGATTTGAACCATCGAGGACTTATCCCAAGTCACCGACTCGCATCTTCAATCGATCCTATCAGTTTGGCTTCGATAGTCTCAATCAAAAACGATGCGGATCAAATCGCCTTCGTTGACTAAAGTTTTAGGCAATCCTTTTTTGCATTTCAATATAGTTTTGAAATTTTTTTCATTCTTCGTCGATTGATTTCAATTCCTTTAACCTGATTTTTGGATGCAAGGAAAGACTGTTTTCATTTTGAATCGCGCGAAACGTTGATCGTTACTCTTTTGTTTATGTTAGCGCGAGTGCCGGCTAGAAGTTGCAAACGCCAGGTGGAAAATGTGAGTGCAAATGCTTGGGTAACAAATCAAGACGATGTGATTTTCGGTAACTGATTCAATGAAATAGAACTCATGTTTTGATCGGGACTAAGTGAAACGTGCGGGATTTCACGTGTTTTTCCAGTCATGCGCATACTGAAGTGCATTATGGTAGTGCCGCACTTTAGCCTGAAATTGTTTGCAATTGAATGCATCTAAAGCTGTCTGTTTAGCTGGACATTTTTCAGTGCCGATTTAGTTTGGAGAAGACTTGCGGGCTTGTTTTTCCATTCCCTGCAAAAGAAAAATACGTTTCAACATTGTCGTGAATTTTGTTTTGCCGCTCTCTTTTGAGCGTCGAAAAAAAAATTCAACTTTTTTTGACTTTTCTCTCTTGCAAAGTGACTTTTGAATCCAAATTGCATTTTTTCATCTGTCTCACGAATGAGAT
>JAHEAM010000298.1:0-3394 GCA_024642765.1 Planctomycetaceae bacterium | reverse complement strand
GTTTTTTGTTTTTCGCGCGTTGGCGTGCGCGTGCAGGTAGGGTGATCCGGACTATCGCATGATTGGAAGATGAACTTCCAAAATAGGTTTCGCTTATCCAAATATGGTCAATTCAAAAATCAAATCGAATCGGCATTTCTCAATTTGAGACGGGTAATCGCTTGTAGGTTTTGCGATTTTTGTTGGGAAAATGGCGTTGAATTTTCGGGCGTTACCGAATTCAGAAGCAAGTTGCCCCGAAGCCTCGCTTAACGACAGGCAGGTATACAAAAAAAGGCCTGGTCGATGCGGACCAGGCCTTTGTGGTTATCCAGACAGAATTTGAAACTACTTGGTTTCGTTCGTTTCCTTGTTCTCGGCATTTCCCGAGCCAACGCCGACGGGCTCGGCGTCGTCTTCTGAAGCGACTACGCCTGCGAATTTCAAGTGTTTCATTTTCCCTTCGTCATCTCGAACCAGTTCGACAATGATTTTGTTTTTGCCGGCGAACGAATTCTGAAGCAACTCTTCGGAAAGCGGATCTTCGACAAAATTTTCTAGAGCCCGTCGCAATGGCCGAGCACCGTAGTCGAGGTTCGTGCCTTTGCGGATCAAAAACTCTTTTGCGTCGTTGGTCAGCACCAAATCGAAACCGCGTTCTTTGAGGCGATCGCGAATCTTTTTCAATTCCAGATCGATGACCAACTTGAGATCCTTTTTCTCCAAGTGTCGGAAGATGATCGGTTCTTCTGACAAGCGATTCAGGAACTCAGGTCGGAACGCTCGTTGGATCTCATCAAACACGCGTTGTTTCATGCTTTCGAAAGACGCGTCTTCACCGGCACCGGGCAGACCCAATTTCGCTTCGTTCTTGATCGCGTGAGCACCGACGTTGGTGGTCATAATTAAGATCACATTTCGGAAGTCAATATTGCGTCCGAAGCTGTCAGTCAATCGGCCCTCTTCCATTACCTGCAAGAGCATGTTGAAGATGTCCGGATGAGCCTTTTCGATCTCGTCGAGTAGCACGACTGCGTAAGGGCGTCGGCGAATCTTTTCGGTCAGCTGGCCACCTTCTTCATAACCGACATAACCTGGAGGAGCACCGATCAAGCGACTTAAGTTGTGCTTCTCCATGTACTCGCTCATGTCAATTGTGACCATGGCATCGGAATCACCGAACATGAATTCCGCGAGTGCTTTGGCCAGCAACGTCTTGCCGACACCGGTTGGTCCTGCGAACATAAAGCTACCAATAGGGCGTCGCGGGTCCTTCAAACCGCTGCGGCTTCGGCGCACAGATTTAGCAATCGCTTTGACGGCGGCATCTTGACTGATGACTGCCTTGTGCAGTTCGTCCTCCATTTTCATCAGTCGCATCGAATCTTCGATCGACAGACGCGTCAATGGAATACCAGTCATTTTCGAAATGACCTCGGCAATGACTTCTTCGTCAACGACTCCATCGGTTTGTTGAGATTTTTCGCGCCATTCTTTTTTGATCTGCTCTTTCTTTTTGCGCATTTTGTCGGATTGGTCACGAAGAGCAGCCGCTTTTTCAAAATCCTGATTGGCGACGGCATCTTCCTTCTCTTTGTTGAGGCGTTCGATATCGTCGTCGATTTCTTTTAGATCGGGTGGCTTGCTCATTGTGCGCAGTCGCACGCGAGCACCTGCTTCGTCAATCACGTCAATGGCCTTGTCCGGCAGACAACGAGCCGTAATGTAGCGGCTAGACAAATCGACGGCAGCCCGGATGGCATCGTCGGTGATTTGAACGCGATGGTGTTCCTCGTAGCGTGGCCGCAAACCGCCCAAGATTGCGATGGTTTCGTCGACCGAAGTCGCCTCTACCAGGATTTCTTGGAATCGTCGTGCCAGAGCATTATCTTTTTCGATATACTTTCGATACTCATCGAGGGTTGTCGCCCCAATACATTGAATTTCACCGCGTGAAAGCGCAGGTTTTAAGACGTTGGCTGCGTCGATCGCGCCTTCCGCTCCACCGGCACCGACCAACGTGTGCAATTCGTCGATGAACAAAATCGTGTTCTTATTACGTTTGACTTCGTTCATAACGGCTTTGATACGTTCTTCGAATTGCCCTCGGTATTTGGTACCGGCGACCATCATTGCAAGGTCAAGCACAACGATTCGTTTGTCCGCAAGTATCTCAGGGACTTCGCCGTCAATTACGCGTTGGGCGAAGCCTTCGACAATGGCTGTTTTTCCAACGCCTGCCTCGCCGAGCAACACAGGATTGTTTTTTGTGCGTCGGCAAAGAACTTGGATCGCCCGCTCGATTTCGTTTTGACGACCGATAACAGGATCCAGTTTGCCTTGCCTCGCTAATTCGGTCAGGTCGCGTCCGAAGCTATCGAGTGCTGGAGTCTTTGACGAGCGACCTTTACCACCAGTTGCTGCTTCGCCACCAGCACCAACACCCTCACGTCCACCTCGCTCGCCGCCTTCGCCGCCTTCGAGACCATTGCCGAGTAGGTTTAAGACCTCTTCGCGAACGTCCTCGAGTTTCAAGCCTAAGTTCATGAGGACTTGAGCCGCGACACCCTCGTGCTCGCGCAATAGTCCAAGCAACAAGTGTTCGGTGCCGACGAAGTTGTGATTAAGATTTCGCGCCTCTTCCATCGAATACTCGATTACCTTTTTCGCGCGAGGCGTCTGTGGCAGCTTGCCAATCGTTACCATTTCGGGGCCGCTCTGAACTAGCTTTTCAACTTCCAGGCGAATTTTGCGCAAATCAACGTCCAGGTTTTTCAAAACGTTGGCAGCTACTCCAGTGCCTTCCTTCACAAGGCCCAGCAACATGTGCTCGGTACCAATGTATTCGTGATTGAAGCGTTGGGCCTCTTGATTGGCCAATTGCATGACCTTGCGGGCTCGGTCAGTAAATCGTTCGTACATGTTCTATTTCCTCCTTCGCACTCCCAGTATTGGTGGTGCAGTGTGGTTGGGCAATTTGTTATTGGCGTTTGTTTTCCGGCGAAATCGTCTTCCATCAAAAATGCTTACATTGAATAACTGTCTCGAGTCGAATCCTGAACAAGTTAGGCCACTCGGCGTCGGGCAGGATTTTCATCATCGCGCTCAATTGCCGCCAACGTTTGAATCGTTGGCGGTTCATTTGAATCTGGTGAATCAATCCGTTCCTTCTCAGCATCCTGATTCTCCAATCGAAACGCCACCTTTGAATCGTCTACGTCCTCCGATTCATAGGTCTGATCATGAGTTAGTAAGTCCAATTCGTTCCGGATTTCAATTTCCCAAGGCTGAGATTCGTCGAATCGTTGCATTGTTTGCAATTCGTTTCTTGCCAAATCTCTTTTGCTTTGGTGTCGAAACATTGTTGCGAGCAATAATCGTGCCTCAACGTCTCGGGGGCGAAATTGTAACCGGC
>JAHEAM010000297.1 GCA_024642765.1 Planctomycetaceae bacterium | reverse complement strand
GAAGCGCGCCGTATGCAATCGGACCTTGTGATGAACCAAAATCACTGCCAGGGACGCGAGGTCGTGACGGATGCGATCGGGCTCGCCGCGTATACGATGGATTCTCACAATGTACAAAGATATGTGGGTGCTGATGGGTTTGTGCACAACGAGGGCGATGTTGAGGTCGGTGGGTTTCCACCGTATCCGATTTCTTATCGCAGCATCGTACCGGCGCGGAAGGAATGTACGAATCTGTTTGTGCCAGTTTGTCTATCGGCGAGCCATATTGCGTTTGGTTCCATTCGGATGGAACCTGTTTTTATGGTTTTGGGACAGACTACGGCCATTGCCGCTCACATCGCCATGAATGACGATGTAAGCGTTCAAGAAGTGCCTTACGACAAGCTGCGAAAGTCATTGCTTGAACATGAGCAAATTCTGGACTGGCGATAACACGAATGGAAGTAAGCCGAAGGCCGTGAGGCCTGGGGCAAAACGCCATGCAGTGCGAATAGTGTTGTCGGTCCCTTCACGGCCTTCGGCTCATATTGACATTCCGCTCAATTCACTCAGCTTTATTTGCCGGCAGTAAATTTAGTCGTCACTTTTTGTTTTAGTGTTTGCACAATGGTCTGGCCTGGAACCTCAATTTCCATCGTCACGTTTTGGTCCATGGTTGTTTTGGTCAGTTGTCCAGCAACCCCGTCAAAATAGAACATGGCTTTAGAGTTTTCGTCTTTCATATTGACATCCAAACCGCTGATGCCGTCTGGGAATGACATGAAGACCTCTGCCAGAATGACGTGTTGTGGTTTGCCATCGACTTCAGCAATACCCAAGTATTCGTACTTCGTATCGGTTGCAACTTTGGCAGGACCCATGTCCATTTCGACGGTTTCTTCCCATTTAAAACCGACTTCAGGTTTTGCCTGAGGAAATTTGAGGCCAAATTTTTTGGCCATTTCTTTGATTGTATTTTCGTTGAACATAGCTGCAGCCATGGGATTCGATGCCGCACCATCAAACATTCCTTCTGGCAATTCGATATCAAAGACGTTCCCAGATTTATCCATTTTTTGCTTCATCTCTTTGCCTACCAACGGCTCGATCATGCCGGCGATTTCAGCAGCCTCAGCTGACGGTTCTTTGTCGACGGCCGTATCAAACTCAATAGATGCGCCTGGAGCTTTGACAGAGATTTTCATTCGGTCGATTGTGTAGTTGGCGCTCGCCACACCATTGTTGTCGACGTCTGTAATCGACAATGAAATTTCATTGATGGCCGTGTTGGTGGATTTCATGTCGTTGCCGGCCATATTGACGCTGGTTTCGACGTCTTGATCCATCGTCATCTTGATCGTTTGACCTTTGGTGAACTTCCACTCCAACGTGCCATCGGCAGCGGTAGGTGCACGGTACGATTCTTTTTGCTGAGCAAGCGAGGTCGACCCTGACAAGACAAGAATTCCGAGCACGAAAAAAATAAACGAGAGCGGTCTTGTAGATGATAGGGACATTAATCGCCTTTGATTGAGTTGGAGGTGCGGTCGTAACACTCGAACAGATTATATCGCGCATCAAGACAAAAATACCGATCCACAATCAAATTTTATTGGCCAAATGGAAATGCTACTCGGAAGGAGTTTGATATTAAGAAGATCATAAGTAACGATAGAAGAGATTGTCGTTGTGATGCGATAGATTCGTAATTTTCCGCAGTGCACGAGGCCGACGTCTGGCTGATGGCACTCCGGTTGCATTTTTTTAGACTTTAATATGAGCAACACCAAAAAAGTACTATTGATTGGTTGGGATGCAGCAGATTGGAAGGTCATCAATCCGTTGATCGATGCGGGGAAAATGCCCACGCTAAAACGCCTAATCGAAGGTGGGACAATGGGAAACATGGCGACACTTTCGCCCGCATTGTCGCCCATGTTATGGACCTCAATTGCAACTGGGAAAAGGCCTCATAAACATGGGATCTACGGGTTTATTGAACCGACACAGAATGGCAAAGCCGTGCGCCCGATGACCAACAGGTCCCGCCGTTGTAAAGCGATTTGGAACATATTGAATCAGCAAGACCTCGAGTCCATCGTTGTTGGCTGGTGGCCTAGCCACCCAGCCGAACCGATCAACGGCGTCATGGTTTCCGACCTTTTTCACAAGGCGCCAAAAAACCCAAGCCAGAAGCGCAAGGTAACGCCCAAAAGTGTTCATCCCGCTGCGCTGGCGGAAGAAATGGAATCGCTCGTCGTTCACCCAATGGAATTGGGTGTCGAGCATATCCTGCCCTTTATACCCAACGCCAAAGATGTCGACCAAGATTCGGACAGTCGCATTTCCGCTTGTTTAAGATTGCTTGCCGAATGCTCGACGAATCATAACATCGCGACACATTTGTTGGAGACACAGCCATGGGATTTCGCCGCGATCTATTACGACTCGATCGATCATTTCAGCCACGTCTTCATGCGGTACCATCCTCCAAAACAAAAGCAGATAACGGAACAGGACTTTCATTTCTACCAACACGCGGTTTCGATGGCCTACATCTTTCATGACCTGATGCTCGAAAGGCTATTGGAATTGGCAGATGAAGAAACGACAGTGATTCTAATGTCGGATCATGGTTTTCATCCCGATCACTTACGTCCTAAGTCCATTCCGACGGAACCAGCGGGACCGGCGTTGGAGCACCGAGATTACGGGATCTTCGCCATCAAAGGCCCGAATATCAAGAAAGATCAACTAACTCATGGTGCCAACCTGTTGGATATCACGCCCACCATCTTGTCACTTTTCGGATTGCCAGTTGCCGAAGACATGGATGGCAAGGTCTTGTTTGACGTTTTCGAATCGGTGCAAAAAGCCGAGACAATTCCAACTTGGGAAGAGGTCATTGGACCTGATGGCCAACATCCCGCAAACGAAGATGTCGACATTGACGAGGCAGGCGAAGCGCTCGAGCAGCTAATCGCACTTGGATATATCGAACGACCAAAGGACGATGCTCGGGAGGCGGTTGCTGATTGTCAGTGTGAGCTTGATTACAACCTAGGCCGAGCACTCATGGATGCTGGCATGCATGGCGACGCCCTACCCCTTTTGGTTAGACTTTACGAGGATTATCCGCTCGAGTTTCGATTTGGTATTCAATTGGCCAATTGTTTGCGGGCATTGGATCGAAACCGCGATTTGCAGAACTTGATCAACGACCTGAATTCGCGATGGCGATTGGCTGCAACAGAAGCAAAATTACGAATTGCGCAAGTTGCAAAAATTGCGAAGAAACGAAAGGAGCATTGGCTAGAACTCAAAAAAATTGATGAAGAAAACAAAACGAAAGGCAGCGAACAACCTATTCCACCCTTGGCGCGCAGAGCACCTAACGGCCGTCCCGATTTGTTTTCGGCAGAAGAGTCGTACACCATTCGAAAACTGAAAGCCGTTGCCCGCGGAAACCCGCAAACGCTTGACTTTTTGGCGGCGACCGTGGCAATGTCACAAGATAACTTTGCCGCTGCGCTTGAGCATATGCAAAATGCAGAGAAAACGGCATCACAAAGCTCTGGGTTTCAATATCAACTTGGCAATGTCTATCTTGGGCTAAAAAGATACACAGATGCACAGCGTTCGTTCATGAAAGCCCTTGAATTTGATGAAACCAATGCGAATGCCCTCTTGGGACTCTGCAGGGTGAACCAAGAATTAGGTCAAGACCAGAATGCGGTTGAATACGGAAAACAAGCGATTGGTCTCAAGTTTCACTTTCCAACCGCGCACTACTTTTTCGCGAGAGCGAAAATGAGCTGTCAAGAAAATATTGATAGTGTGATCTCATCCCTAGAGACGGCTCTGTCGCAAAACCCAAACTTTCCCGAAGCGCATCAGTTTCTTGCAAGGATCTATTCGGACAAAAAGCCAGATCAAAATAAAGCTAAATTTCATTCCGACGCAGCCAATGATTTGCTGGTAGATCGTGGCGACACGATGGAATCGGCCGAAGTATTGGTTTTTTCCAAAGTCGAAACAATTGATTTCTCAAAAATCCTGCCCAGCGTCCCCGATTTGGAAGCGGAAACAAGAAACCAATTTCTACCATGCTTGGCACAGGAACCAATGCGCGAAGCTAACAAAGTGGACAAACAGGAAATTATCATCGTCTCGGGATTACCTCGATCGGGTACCTCCGTGATGATGCAAATGTTGGTTTCCGGAGGGCTACAGCCGTTTACGGATGACCAGCGTGCAGCCGATGAGAATAACCCCAATGGATACTACGAAGCGGATATCGTTAAACAACTCGCAAGGAAAAATGACTGGCTACCTCAAGCCGAAGGAAAGGTCGTCAAAGTGGTCGCTCCACTCATTCCGTTTCTTCCACAAAATTGCAAGTACAAAGTTGTCTTTATGGATCGAACCGCAGATGAAGTCGTCGAATCCCAACAAAAGATGCTGCAAAGGCTGGACGCCAAAGGCGGAGAGATTTCTCCAGAGCGTTTGAAAGAGGTTTTTGAACAACAAGCGTTATTTGCAATCGAGGTGCTCAAGAAACATAACATCCCATTTGTTCGGATTAGCTATCAAGACGTCATTCAAGAGCCATCGAAAGTTGCCAAGGAGGTTTCCGGATTTCTAGAAATGTCGATGCAAGTCGCGAAAATGGCTGGTGTCGTTGATCCCTTGCTCTACCGACAACGGGCGAAAAAAGCCCATTAAGCGAATATTTTTCCAAAAAAATACACTAATTTGCATTTTTTGGGGCAAAACAGCTAATAAAGGCTTCCCAATCAAATTATTCTGCCTATTTTAGCTCTTAGCAATTCCCTCGTCATCAAACAGATTTTTTCGGAGAACACACGCAATGGTGGCAATCAATAAAAAACACATCGCATCAACTTTTGGTGTGGCACTTTCATCGATGTACCTCGCCCCAGATTTGCAAGCCGACATTCTCGATATCACCTGGAATGGTGGTAGCGCATCTGCGGCTATTGCATTTTCATCAGGTACGTTTAACTTCGCGACTTTCAATATCGATCAAGTTGTAGATGGTTCTAACACAGCCGTTGATTTTGCCCAATTCAATGACCAGTGGGGTGGCATTGGACGAACAATGATTGTTGGAAGTCCCCGAGCGATAGCAAGTATTCAGACCTTTGCCTTTGGTGCAATGTTAAATGCGGCGACGTTTGTGGGGACGAGTTCCCTAGGGGGGGGAACGACCTTTGATGGCACGGGAACGCGATATGTTGGATTCAAATCCAATGTTGGCAATGTTGGTTGGTTCAAAATGAGCTTTA
>JAHEAM010000296.1 GCA_024642765.1 Planctomycetaceae bacterium | reverse complement strand
ACGGCTGGTATGACAAACGTTGGATATTCGAAGAATCGTTGCGCACCCCGCTTTTGGTACGTTGGCCGGGCGTCACGAGACCTGGTTCAACGTGTAAAAAGATCGTCTCCAATTTGGACTTCGCAGAAACATTTTTAGAGATTGCTGGTATCGACGTCCCAGCCGATATGCAGGGCCGTTCTCTGGTTCCATTGCTCAATGGCGAAACGCCCAGCGATTGGCGAACCATGTTCTATTATCACTATTATGAATTGGGCACCCACAATGTCGCGGCCCACGAAGGCGTCGTGACCGACCGCTACAAGTTGATCCATTACTACCGGCGTCTAGACGAAAATCACAAGCCGCAAGATATTGACCAATGGGATTTAATGGACAGCAGCAAAGACCCATTAGAGCTGAAAAGTTTCATCAATAACCCAGATTATCAACCACTAAGAATGGACCTGAAAAAAGAACTCCAGCGCTTGCGGGTGGAACTCAAAGTCGAGAAGTAGTCGTTTTTTGGCCGAGTTCAGAGGGTTACCGCATTATTGAATTTCACTTGGGCTGACTACCCGCAGTATTCTCAGAATGCTATCAACCTTGCCGGACGCACCCTCTCAACTACAATACCTGCTCGGTTAGTGCAAATCGCTGTCCTTACCCGTTCCATTTAGTCCAACAGTCAAATGCTCTTCCAAAGTTATCAATCCCGTAAACTTGAAATTGACTTGGACGCTATCTCGTCGAGCAGTCCCGAAGTCGCTCAGCGGCTAGACCGAATCGCAAGCAACTATCGAATTCTCGATGAACTGCTGGCCGAAGTCGAAAGCAAATTTGATGAGGCACCGGTTCTAAGTGTTGACATGTCAACAGTCGAAACGAAAAGAAAAAAGCCAAAGCCGCGATAGGAGTCTTGTAGGTTGCCATTATATTTTGGCAACCGTTCACGGAGTAAACCACCACGTGGCTTGTCATTCCGTAAAAAGGCAGAGACGGACACTGCGCTTAAATTTGAACGTGCGATTCCTTTTAGCATATTTCCTAAGCAACTTCATGTTGACGCGAAAAGAAGTCTGTTTTTTCGGTCACGCCAAAGCGTTCTATTTTCATTGAATAGTTCGATTCGAACCACGTTTTCCAACGCGCGGAATCTTGATTTGAATCTGCCGCCGCCACCCATGTTTTCGATTTCGGATGGCCAACCAATTCATGGTCACGGACTACGATCCAACCGTCTTTGATAACAAGCCAAGGCATTTGGAACATCACTTCACGGTTTTGGTTTTCAGTGTAGATGGTGACATCAGCATCCGCGCCGATTGAAAGGCAGCCCTTTTGCCGAAGCCCCAAGAGTCGAGCAGGTCCCGCTCGTGTGATTATGCAGATTTCTGAAAGTGAGTATTCCCGAGTTAGATTTGCCAAATCGCAAAGATCGCGAACACGGGTTGGAAGTCGCGAGACTTGCTCCTTGCGAAACTCGCGGTCCATTAGTAAACGAATGATGTGAGGATAAGCCAGAAAGCTCGCACCATTAGGATGATCAGTGCTCATCACGACTTGCCATGGATTGCAGACTTTTAGGTACCACTCGAGTCCAATCAACCATTGCCAACAGTTCAGGGCCTTTCGGTCACTGTACTTAATTGGTGAGACGCCACACCCTGACTCAACTTCGGTATCCGCCGAGTACCATTTCTTGCCATTGATTTGGCTCAAGAAATGACCTAACGGCCCATCGCCTGTCATGCTTGTGGTTTCGCCAAACAAGACCTGTCCGACATCGACACTCAAAAGCGGATTCTCATTAACGATGTCAGCCAAGGGATCCACTTGCGAAAAGATCTCGTCGGGGTTCGAACCACCATAGCTATGAAACTGAATATGCGTTAAGTGCGCGCGCAGTCCAGCAAGTGCTGCCATCGTCGCAGCGGTCGTGGTCCAATTACCCGGCATTCCTAAGTTGTTGCAGTGAATATGTGCAGGATGAGGTAGCCCCAACTCGTTTGCGGCAGTGACGATTGTTGTCAAGATTTCACGAGGCGTCGTTGCGAAGCCAATAACTTTATCGTCAAGGTCGAACGCATTTCCAGCACGCCCCGCCTTCCAACTTTCGACTCCACCCGGGTTCACTAGTTTCGGAGCTAGGGCTCGGCAACGGACCAACAACCACTTCAAGAACTCTGCGGTGCCCCTCACGTCTTTCGATGCAGCGGCTTGCAAAAAATAGCGGTTGTTTCCCACCATCGCAAAAAAACCAGCGTCCAATATCGGAAACCGCTCAAGTTCGGCATGCACATGACGCGAAGCCAGTGGTGACACAGCGGCATCCATTACAGTTGTGTAGCCCATTCCCAGATAGCTCAGTGCCGTATCTTCTATAGTAGGCAAAATCCTACGACCACGCACGTGGCCGGGATTGTCGAGATAATCTGCGACGTATAATTCCGGTTGCATCTTGCGGCCAGCATTGACTTTAGGTCCGACAATGTGCGAATGCATGTCGACGCCACCCGGCATCACGACTCGCCCAGCCACATCAATATTCTGAAATTCGCTCTGCTCGCCAAGCGACGGTTCGGCCACAAATTTTCCCGCAGCAATCCATAAAGTTTTTATCTCCCCGTCAATTTTGCTTGCTGGATCATAGACACGGCCGCCGGTCAATTTTAGTTTTGTCATGGCCAGTATCTTTCCTTACGCTCGCGATTGCTTTTCTCTCAAACCGACTAGTTCCAAAAGCTTTAAGGCATTCGTCGTAGGTGCCACACCTTGTTTCATTTTGTAGTCGAACGTCATGACCTCGGCGCCATCTCTGATTTCAAAGGACTCATTGAAATGCACCGCTTGGCAAATTAAACTAAGTGATTCGACTCCTCCGAGTTCCAAGTCATGCGTTGAGATCGCACCAATAGATCCTTGATCAACTAGTTGTTTGAGTACTTCAGCCACAGCGATTTGCCGTTCGCGAGAGTTTGTTCCTTGTAAAATCTCGTCTAGTAAAAATAAATGTCCGCGTTGCGTATCAACGTGGAGTGACTTCGAACGGTCAACAATAGCCTTCAATCGTTTGAGTTCTGCCATGAAAAACGATACGCCATCGGCAAGCGAATCGCTAATTCGCATGCTCGTATCAATCGACACAACCGGTACTTGCATGGAGCGGGCACAAACGACACTACCCATCTGAGCTAATGTGGCATTCAGACCGATACTCCGCAACAGAGTGCTCTTTCCCGACATGTTGGAGCCGGTAACCAACAAGAAAGTCCCATCGGGTCCCAGGTTCACATCGTTGTCAACGCGAGCATCGTTCGAAAGCAACGGGTGACCGAGGCCGGTTGCATCCAACAGCATGCCGCCAACCGCCTTCGGAACAACCATCGGAAAAGTCCAATCCGGATGATCAGCCGCGAATTTCGCCAACGCGTTCATGACCTCCCATTCGCCTAACGCCAAAAACCAATCTTGTGCATGAATGCCGTATCGAAGCCGCCATTTCTCAAGGCGATCAAGAACATGCACGTCCCAAAATGTCGTAAGCTGTAGAATCAAATACCCCAAAAACAAAATCCCATTGCGCCGCAGATTCGCGAGCCAAACGAGTCGCTGCAGTCGCGTCATGGCTCCTAAAATACTGTCGTTGGTAAACATTTGAGCACGCAACTCGTCGAGGCGACTGCTCGTTGCCGTACAACTCTGCAACATTTGAAAAAGAGATTGGTATTTGGCCGTCTCATCGTAGCGCGATGAGACTTGGTTAAACACGTCATGCACGGGCCCAGCGAAAAAGACGCTCAAGAAAAAGTTAACGAGAATCGCTGAAATGGCGATTGGAACTCCAACCGGCAATTGTAACAGCCCGCCTATCATCAACACGATTGCTGCCACCAAAACACACACTGCTGCACGCGACAGCCATAATATCCATGCCCTCGATTCCAACCAACTTGGCCGTTGACACCATTGCACAAAATCTCGAGGGCCCGTCGGACTCGATGCCAATTGCTCGGCTATCAATTGAAAACGATGTCGCCAATCGCCAAGTGGCTTGAGTGCGGCTATTGCATCCTGACGTTTTTTAATTGTGACAGTGTCACTACCGTCGACAATCCAATTGGCCAGCAACTCAACCCCGGCCGGTGTGCGAACGGTACCCAACAGTTTGTACAACGAATGCGAGCCGAACAAATCGAGGTCGCGGCACGTTGCCGCAGCTGACGTTGGTGGCTCAGGGACAGCTTCCGCAATTTCAGCAAGTCTTCGGTCAAGTCGCGCCAAACTGGCGCGATCAACTCGCAACAACAGACGACAGAGCCGAACGGAATTCGCCAGGTTCTCATGAACGGCTGCAAAGACTAGAAACACAACGACCGCCGCGCCGAACAGCCACCACCACAAGCTCCCGTACCCACCCGCGTTCATGAATCCGGCCAATAGTGGCGCGAGCATCAAAAGGAAAAGGGCGCCCCGAAAGTATCCGAGGACGGTCCAACGGGATTGTTGCGATTTTAGCTGTTTGACGTTTTCAGCTTCGCGGCGCAGATAATATTCCCGAACGGCCCGAGACGTAGCAAATTGCTCGTTGTTATTGTCATTCATGCTAAACGTAAATGGTTTCGTTCGTGAACTGCAAAAACAATAGGGGACAATGCAAAGAAAACCGACGCCAATTGGCGTCGGTTTTGATTTTCAAAATTTAGGTGGCCATTCACTAAGTGAAAGGCTTCCGATCTTTTGCCACGAGTTAAAGACTCAATGAAACAACCAAATGAAACGTCGAGTTCGTAACATGCAGCGTTAGCAAGGTGACATCTTAGTCCTCACTATCGCGTCGGGTTACCCATCAATTAACAAAATCACTATGAAAAAAAAGGGGCTGCCTTCACAACAGTGAAAGCCTACGTATTTCTTCAATTTCGTCGTTATCTACTCGTTCGAACCGATCAATGGACCAGCCGAACCGCGTCCACCCTTAAGTTCCACTTGCGACTTTTCAGTCTCGGCAGTGGTTTTGGCTTCTGCTGCTTCTTGTTCTTGTGACCAATCCACTCGGCGACGGGAAAGACCAATTTTTCGGTCTTCAGTATCAACTCGCAAGATCTTCACTTCAACTTCTTCACCGACCTTAACAACCGATTCAGGGTTGTCTACTTTGTGATCAGCCAGTTCCGAGATATGCAGTAGACCTTCCAATCCGTCTTCCAATCCAACAAACACACCGAAGGTTGTAATCTTGGTGACTTTGCCTTTAACGACCTGGCCGGGTTGGTAACGTCCTGGGATATCGGTCGCCCACGGATCGTTGTTCATCTGCTTCATGCCCAGGGCGATTCGGCGGC
>JAHEAM010000295.1 GCA_024642765.1 Planctomycetaceae bacterium | reverse complement strand
GCTATCATGCACAAACAAGTCGCCATCGGTATTGAAAACCAAATCGTAGGCATTGCGAATACCGCCCGCCATGATTTGTACGGAAGTGCCCTCGAGATCAACTCGAACGACGGTACCACCTGGTGACTTGATGCCGCTGGCGTGCCCAGCTGGGTCTTCGTATCGTGGAGCCAAATCCGTTTCATAAGGAAATCGATAGGGGCTCGAGATCGTCTTGTTTTTGACAGAACTGGCATTGCCGACAACACAATAGATGCGGCCATCCGGACCGAGCGTCAGCCCATGGGGTCCGTGCTCGCCGACTTCGCCCGTAAAGGTCAAAAGAGTCCTCTTTACCGTCATCGTTGTTGAACGATTATCGATTCGTTCGAGACAATAGAGCCCCAGTCCATCGGGCCCATTTCCGGTAACGTATAGCTGGCCATTGACACACAAGAGGCCTTGGCAATTTTCGACTTGATCGCACAAGGTTGCGACCCGTGGTTCTCCGTAGTTAATCGAAAGGTCAGCGATCATCACATGCCCGCCTTCTTGAGAGAAAATCATGCGACCAAATTCATCAAACGTCATCGCGATTACCGAACCCGTTTCTTCACCAGACATAATGGGATCAACGTTGAATTCACTGTTAACCTCAAAGACCGTGGTAACGGATTCAACAGGTTCAGGACCTGGATCGGCATGCGCCAGTTCTTGTTTAGCTTGGGCGGAAGTCACAACAGGGACCTCTCGGTCTTGCATTGTGAAGTCAGAAACCTGTTTTGTGACGCCTGTTTCCTTGACGGATTTAGACTTGGACAACTGAAACCAACCGCCCGTTTTTTCGCCATTTTCGGACTTTTCATTTGCGGCGGAAGCTGTTTCGATGGAAGTTGGCGGCGTGTCCGATTTCAAGTCTGCTTGGGCAGATTTCAATTTCGTCTCGCCTTTGGTGCGACCGCCAAACAGCCCACTCGCGGACTTACTGGTGTCGACTGGTGTTTGAGGCTTGCTAGTTGTGTTCGTTGTTGGACTTTTTGATTCGTTTTTTCCGAGCATCGATTCGCGTGTCACAACTGGCACAACGGAGTCATTTTTGTCAGTGACATTTTGTTCTTTAGAAACATGGGCCAGGTCGGCACGTGCGGCAGGAAGCCAACTGAGTTCGCGAAACGAGTTGCGTTCCCAGCCATCAAATTTGGAATTGTGTGTTAGCCATGTTTCATCAGCGGTCATTGCGCGCCAACGAGCTTCGCCGCGTTCTTTGACGCGGATCTTAAGAGCCAGTCCGTTAGCGGCGGCCTGAGAATCGACCTCGACAGCGATCAAATTGATTCCAGGAAATACGAAATCGCTAATTGCGATCGATTGAAACTTTTCAGATGAATTGGCCGAATGGACGAGACGACCGTTCAAATAGGTGCGATAGGCTCCCGTAGTCGCGACCAACAACTCGGCTTGTTCTGGATTTATCAAAGTAAATCGTTTCCGAAAGAAGCATTTGTCAGCTCCTTCGGTCACAGTTGTTGCCGGCGACCAAACAAAATCGGCGGGCTCTTGTGCTCGCAATTGTGATGGCTGCAGGCCGAATATCATGCTTGCAAGTGTCAATGCAATGTAAAGGAATGTGTATTGCTTGGGCTTGGAAAGTTCGTGACTCATCGTATTCATTCAGGTATGGAACGGAAAAGTGTCCAAAACGCTAGGTAGCCTTGGGGCGCACAACCGCATGCAGTTGAGTTATTGAGGTACCTTCACGGTTTGAATCGGCTGTATCGATGGCGGAAATTTGGAAAAGTTTGACGATTAGCGCAAAAAAAGTGTTTGTTCCGGCCAAATGCCATCATTTTTTGGAACAGATCCCCACCGAAACTCGTCGATTTGAAATCAATGGGCTTAGCTCTACCCAAAATCGACCGAAAACGCGGTTTGGGCGCTCTACACAAGGAATTTTGATTGCATAAGATCAACGTTGTGTTTACAAATAGAATTAAGGCGAATGTTGATTCCATTCCCGCGCGACGCGAAATTACGTGGCAATTTTTAGCGCCCTATTGGATTATTAACCGCTGCGACGGCTGTGACCTCTGCCGTTAAAAATGACTTTTCCTTTTGTTTTGACCTTCAACTGTCCTGTTCAGGAAAACTGAGATCCATGAAAAGTATTGCTTATCGTATTTGCTCGTTGTTTCAAGGCAACAAAACGCTTATCGCTCGAACAACACCTGCCAGTTCTGGTCACTTCCGCTTTACCAAACTCGAGGACCGAAATCTTTTGGCGGGGATCGAATTTGTAAATAACGTAGTTACGATCCGTGGCGACGCTGCCGACAATATTGGCAGTGTTGACCTTGAATCCGATACAGAGATTCGGGTGACACTAGCGGGCGTTGACTCGCAAGTTTTCGCGATCGCCGATGTCACGAAAGTGCGATTTTTGGGTGTTGATGGAAACGACTATTTCACAAACAACACAAACACTCCCTCGCATGCCGTTGGCGGAAACGGTAACGATACGTTGATAGGTGGTTTTGGAAATGACACGCTATATGGCAACGATGGCGACGACACGATCCAAGGCCGTGATGGAGATGACTTGCTCAATGGAGACACGGGCTTTGACACGCTCAACGGTGGCGCTGGCAATGATACGCTACTTGGCGGCGATGACGACGACACTCTCGAAGGCGAAGCTGGCGACGATTATCTAAATGGTGGTGGCGGCAACGATTTTATTTATGGTGGATTCGGCAATGACTATGCACTAGGTGGCGAGGGAGCAGACAGAATCTGGGGAGATTTCGGGGATGATATCCTTGTTGGTGGCCTAAATAATGACCGGATCTATGGCGGAACTGGCAATGACAAGATTTATGGTAATGAAGGCGTGGACGGTCTTTATGGCGAAGATGGTAACGACACGATATCTGGCGGGGATGGCAACGACCGAATTCTTGGTGGGAACGGCAACGATCTGTTGTTTGGTGGTAACGACAAAGACAGCATAGAGGGCAACGACGGTAACGACACGATCTATTCTGAAGCCGGCGATGACTATGTGCTAGGCGGAACCGGCAATGATTTCATCGCATTAGGCAATGGAAACGACGTTGGTTTTGGCAATGAAGGCGTCGATCGTATTTACGGTGGCCTTGGAAACGACAATATAGATGGTGGTGCCGACAACGATATTCTGGTTGGCGACCAGGGCGACGACTCAATCATTGGTGGCGATGGCAGCGACCGTTTGTTCGGCCGTGCAGGCAATGATTCGCTCTCCGGCGGTAACGACAACGATTTCCTGTATGGCGAAGCTGGTAATGACATTTTGTTTGGCGGCCTTGGAAACGATCGTTTGGACGGCGATGTGGGCAACGACCAAATAAGCGGTGACCTCGGAGACGACTTTATCTCTGCTGGGGACGGAAACGATACGGTTTTCGGTGGTGACGGAGTTGACATCGCATTCCTCGGTGCTGGCGATGACACGGCGGATATGGGGACCGGCGACGACACCGTATATGGTGAAGCTGGGAATGACTACATTCGTTTGGGCGATGGCAACGATTACGCTTCGGCAGGCGATGATGATGATTCCGTCTATGGCGACGCGGGCAACGACATTATTTACGGGGGAAATGGCAACGACAATTTGTATGGTGGCGACCAAAGCGACAAACTGTATGGACAGAACGGTCGTGATGGACTGGTCGGCGGCGGTGGCAGCGGTATTGATACGCTTGTTGGCGGAAATCAAGACGACCGGTTTCTGGCAAAAGACATCGATATCATTAGCGATCTTTCGACTGCCGATGCGCGATTGCGTTTCGTGAATCGCGGCAACATTTGGACTTCCGGTGAAATGGAAGTGGTCGACAATGGCCTTTCCGTTCTGCACATGGCTGTTCGGAACACTCGCTTGCTCAAGGACTCATTGTCAAATGATCCAATCTTGTTTGAAAAAGTCACGACATTGGCGGCAGCGAACGAATCTGAAAACGTCCTTCGCACCTTCAATACGCAAGTCCTAAATCAAAATACTGGATTGTTTGAGACGATTACCCGTTACGAACGCGCGATTCAGTTTTCCGAATGGAATGAAACCGTAGACGCTGACAATCTGTTGCGCACTCGACGTGTCTATTTTGAAATTGGCCACAACTGGAATTCGCAACCTGAAATCGCTAACCGCTTGGTAAGTCATCAATATTTGTGGAATGAGTTCTTGGTGGAAAGTCGCTGGACAACCATCAATCCACTGGATCCCATCTTTTACTCGACCAGCACTGACAATCAATGGTTTTATTTCACGGCTTCAACTTTCGCTAACGACCTAGCAAAAACAAACCCATACGAAGATTGGTCGACCATTTGGGAAGTCAAATTTGACAATGCACTTAGCGACCAACGATTCTATTTGGCGGATAAGATCGACATTGTCGATCGATTGATCGCAGGCCTGAATGGATTCGCAATCTAGCTTTTTCTGAAATAATCCGAATTCCTATTTGGAAAGAATGATTGAGGAGGATGAACGAACAGTTCATCCTCCTTTTTTTGTTGATGTAAAATTCCGCTTCTTACGGATCATTTACAGATTCGCTGCTTGGCAAGCTTTTTCGTAGTTGGGATGATCTGTTTTCCCCAACATCTCGTACAAAAAGCGACTTGGCAATCTCTGGCGGGCCTTGCCCCATTTCATCCGCGATAAACTCATCGACATTGTCAATGAGTCTTGTGCACGGGTTACTCCTACGTAACACAGACGTCGTTCTTCGGCGATTCCCTCGTCATTTTCACCCAGGCTGCGATGGTGCGGCAGGATGCCTTCTTCCAGGCCGACCAAGTACACTTCTGGAAACTCTAATCCTTTGGCGGCGTGCATTGTCATCAAGAAAATTGCATTTTTGCGCAGTTGTTTTTCTTTCTCGTCATTCACCTCACGATCGCCCAAAAGCATTTGATCGAGGTATTCACCCAACATCGGCGATTTGGATTCACCTTCGTAGCTTCCAATCGCATTCACGACTTGCTGAACAGTATTCCAACGCGACTCCCGGTCCTCGGGCTCCGCATAGAGCCGTTCAATTTCTCGCTGATAGTTGGTGCGATCGAGCATTGCCATCACGGAATCTACGAGTGTAGAAGTGTTCATTGTTTCGCGACAATCGTTGATCGTGTCTTTCAACTTGGCTAGACCAGAAACAGCTGCAGTTGCAAGACCTAGCGTCTCAGACTCTATTTTTTCGATTAATTCCCAAATAGGTATTTTGCGTTTTGTGCTAGCTGCAATCAGTTGGTCGATTGCTTTTTTGCCGACGCCACGGGCCGGTCGGTTGATAATTCGGAGAACA
>JAHEAM010000294.1 GCA_024642765.1 Planctomycetaceae bacterium | reverse complement strand
TTAAGTTCGAACAATCTGGGAAATCCGGCATTTGGATCAATAAGGAACTGCTGCCTTTCACATCCGAAATAGTCGATGAAATTTCGTTGATCAAAACCGTTCACACAAACGCAATCAATCACGACCCGGCGTGCACTTTTGTGATGACAGGTTCGGAGATTCCAGGCAAGGCCAGTATCGGGTCCTGGCTGGCCTATGGCTTAGGCAGTGAAAATAACGACCTTCCTGCGTTCGTCGTCTTCACGCCGCAGTTTCCGGCTGACAGCAATGGGCAAGCGATCTATAACCGAATGTGGGGAAGTGGTTTTCTTTCAACGCGTTACAACGGAGTTGCACTTCGCGGTTCCGGTGACCCCGTTTTGTATTTGCAAAATCCCGACGGCGTGTCACGTACCGATCGCCGAGTCATGCTCGACGCACTTGATCGTTTGAATCAAGGCACACTCGAAAACTTTGGCGATCCAGAAACGGCAACACGTATTGCCCAATACGAAATGGCGTTTCGAATGCAGGCCAGCGTACCGGAGTTGACGGACATTTCGCAAGAAACCGAAGCAACCCTGGAAATGTACGGCCCGGATGCGAAAGTTCCTGGCACCTTTGCCCACAGCGCTTTACTATCGCGACGATTGGTGGAACGGGGAGTACGCGCCGTCCAGATTCTACACAGGGGCTGGGACCAACACGGAAGTTTGCCTTATCAACTCGGCAATCAATGTCGACAAACCGATCAGGCAACTGCTGCGCTAGTCAAGGATCTTAAGCAACGAGGCCTGCTCGACAATACGCTCGTTGTCTGGGGCGGCGAGTTTGGACGAACGGTTTATTCACAAGGAACGTTGACCAAAGAAGACTACGGTCGTGACCATCATCCGAGAAATTTCTGCATGTGGATGGCCGGTGGCGGCATCAAGGGCGGATACGTTCACGGCGAAACAGATGACTTCAGTTACAACGTTGTTGAGAATCCGGTGCATGTCAACGATCTCAACGCGACGATTCTACATTGTCTGGGTATCGACCACGAACGATTCACGTTCAAATTCCAGGGGCTCGACCAACGACTTACCGGAGTCGAAAAACAAAATGTCATCCGAGAAATTTTGGTGTAAGCAGTTAGCACGGCCTTGATGTCGTCGGGACATGGGATTACTAATTCAGCTGCGGCAGTTCGATTAGCGGGTCGTATTCGAAGATACCAAATTCAAAATCGACAGTCGAAAAAACGAAAATAAACTCGAACGTGCATTAACGTCACCGCGGTTCTCCCATTTTCACCCTGACAAAGTGATCGATCTCGATATCTTCGATCGTCTGTCTTTTACCATCTGTCCACATAATTTCAATACGAACCGGGTTCGCTTGGTCTCCAAGGCCGAAGTGCAGGTGCAAGTCGTTTTGGTTTCCCTCGCCTGTCCCAGCCTCGACTTGTCGCGTGAGGCATTGAGTCGCTGATTGGATTCGTACCTGAGTGCCAATGGCAGACCGGTTAACAGTAACCCCATCCCCTTCGAGTTGCAACAAAAGCCAGTGCCGTTTTTTCGTTGTGTTTTCAAAGAGTTTTCCTGCGGAAACGAGATCGAGATCGCCGTCATGATCGAAGTCGGCCCAAGCTGCTTGGTATGTGGGTGGTAGCGAGAGCAACTTGGCGGCTTGCGTCGCATCCGAAAATACAAATCCTCCGTCATTGCGAAACAGTACGGGATTATTCTTGCGGCCGAACGAGGCCGTCTCGTAAACCGTCGTGAAGAATAAATCTACGTCGCCGTCATTGTCGAAGTCCCCTGCGCTCGGATGGGCATAAGACTCTTGATAAAAGACTCCGCATTGGCCTTGGTCTTCGAAAATGTATTGTTTCTCCGCTCCTAGGTTGCGCAGGAATCGCGACTTCGGTTGGTCGCCGCGATCGTCTACATGTGCGAAGTTACCGACAAACAAATCGAAATACCCGTCATTGTCGAAGTCACCCCATGTCGCGCCAATCGAATGACCGCCATCGAAATCGGGTGATGTACCGACGGCTTTGTAAACCGCGGTTTTATCTACGAACTGTCCTTTTCCGTCATTGAGCCAAAGTACATTTGGCTGCAAACGGTAATTCGAAACGTATACATCCAAATCAAAGTCCTGATCGAAATCACATGCGGTCACGCCACGAGCGCGGAATCGCACCTCACTCCAAGATAGTTTGAAAGTCTTTCCTTTTTCGTTCATCAACAACATATCCGGATAGGTGATCCCTGCGTCCCAGTCCTCATATCCCCCAACATAAACATCAACGAATCCGTCGCCGTTGAAGTCGCCCAAACATGCGCCCATGGAGACGCATTTCTCAAGCACGGGCAAATCGACCAGTTCGAAGTCCTGGCCTCCCCTATTACGAAATAACCGAATCGGTGACCACGAAAAAAGATCCGCGAATCCATCATTGTCAAAGTCGGCGGAAACGACGTCCCCAAATCCTTCGGCCAACTTCGTGAAGTCCTTGCCACTGTTGTTGTGCCAAACGACGCCTCCCTCACATAAATCAGACCATCCATCGTTGTCGATATCGATCCAGCAGGCCTTCGAACCCGTCAGTTGCAATCCCAGGTCAGCCGCGCGGTCCCGGAAACCAACTTCCGCTGACTGCTCTTGGGCACTTGTCGCGGAACTACAAATTAACAAGCAACCAACCAAGAAATAGCGAACCACAAATCCAATTACATAACAACACGAAGAGCATCCTCTTAACAATTTCATGAATAACGTCTTTCATTGATTTGTAACTTCGATAAACGTTTTACCGAAGAGTTTGGGCCTACTACCAGTTTTCGCTGTCATGCATTCTAAACCACATTGGGCCCGTTTCTCATCAACCAAAAACCTCTGACTTGCTCGGAACATTGCGACGAGTGGATGATTCTCAATCAACGATTAAGGCAAATCAACCTTACCAATCGAAAGTGGCACAATTATTTGGCTTTTTTGAGTGAACGGCGATCTTGGCTCGACTTTTTTGATCTGTCATTTTTAGTAACTTTCATACTCAACTTTTTGGTACTGAGAATCTGCATAACGATGGGTTGTAATTGCGAATTTTGTTGAGAATGAAGGTGAATTCCCTAGGAATCGATGCAAAGGCAAACTTAGATTGGCCTTTGTTTGTTATGTGGTTCATGCCAAAATGAGGGTCCATTGTTCCAACGGCAACGCTAGTACAACGAAAGACAAGCACGGATGCGAATCAACCTTTCACAACCTACCAAATGGAAACTCGAGTACGCCGTTTTTCGCGTCATCATTTGCGTGATTCAATTGCTCACGATTAAACAATGCGCCGCAATGTCGCGAGGATTTGCTTGGCTGGCGACTGACATCATCAAATTTCGAAAACGAGTAATCCGTGAAAATTTAATCGCCGTCTATCCTAATCTCTCGGACGCCACGGTTCGTAAAAACACACTCGACATGTGGTATCACCTCGTGATGATGGTTTGTGAAATCATTCATGTCCCGCGCAAGGTCCACGACACGAACTGGCGACGCTACGTCACGATCCCAACAAAAAAGGAAATGACGGAGCGTTTAATCGACTATCGACCGCTGGTCGGCGTCTCGGGACATTTCGGGAATTTCGAAATGGCTGGCTATGTGATTGGGCTGTTGGGCATGCCCAGTTACTCAGTCGCGCGAGCATTGGATAATCCCTACTTAGATCGATTCGTCAATAATTTCCGCGAAATGAATGGGCAATACATTTTGCCGAAAGACGGCAGTGCAGCGGCTGTTCAACATCATTTGGCCGAAGGCAATATTTTAACGCTCCTGGGTGATCAACACGCGGGAACGAAAGGCTGTTGGATCAATTTCCTTGGTCGCCCTGCGGCCTGCCACAAGGCCATTGCTTTGTTCACACTCGACGGCCAAGCCCCAATGATGGTCAGTTATTGCAAGCATACCGATGAACCGATGAAGTTCGAAATTGGCTGCACAGGTGTCGCCGACCCCTTGGATTTGCCGAACGAATTGCGAGACGTGACAGCACTCACACAGTGGTACAACGATCGCATGGGTGACGCGATCCATATTTGCCCCTCTCAATACTGGTGGCTGCACAAACGCTGGAAGGAAAAACCGGTCCGCCAAACAAAACGTATTCGTGAGGCGCAAGCCGCCTAATGGAGCCAACGATCACCCCAATTGCTCCAACACTATTACATTCTACCTTCAATGGACACGTGTCCGAGAACGAACCATTCGCGTGGCAATGCAAAATAGTCGAACCGATAAACAATTTTGCTTCCATTGTGGTGAAACCGAATGCACCCTAAAATCGATGCTTCGGCTGCAGAAGACAAGTCATGGTCTTTGAGTAGACATCGACGCTGCACTTTGTTATTGAACGCCTTTTATTAAACGGCGTTGTTGTTTATTGAACGCCTTTTATTAAACGGCGTTTGTTGAGCGGCGTATATTGCCGCATTGTGTCCAAGTGTCAAAAAGGCTTTCGTCGGTGAGCATTTCGTTCCGAGAATTTGTCAATACCGACCCGCCGTTGATCGCAGAAATCTGGCGTAAGCAACGCCGCTTCCGCGGGCTGGTTGACCGTATTTCACACCAAATGGTCGACGATTCGATTCTATCGCGTCCGTATTTCGAACGCGCAGGACTGATTCTTGCATTCGACGATGGCGATCCGATTGGCTTTGTACAAACGGGGTTTTGTGCCAATGCCAACCGCTCTGATTGGGACACCAACTCTGGTGTGATTGCCCAAGTCCGAGTTGAAGAACGCGTTGATACAGCAGAGATAGCTGACGAGTTACTGCAAATGGGAATTCGATACCTCGTTGAGCGAGGTGCGTCAATCGTTTATGGCGGAGGACGATTTCCCTTCGCTCCTTATTTCCAAGGCCTTTATGGGGGAAGCCGAATTCCCGGCGTCTTGGACGATGACCACCTTATGAAATACGTTTTCGAACGCGCCCAATTTGTTCATACAGAGAATGTCTTGATCTTTCAACGCCGCCTTTCAGGTTTTCGAACAGCCGTTGACCGGCAACTCATGTCCGTTCGCCGACAATTTCAAGTCACTGCCGATTCCGACCCCAAGTTCGCTGATTGGTGGGAGGCCTGCACTCTGGGCAGTTCCGTTCGCACGCGATTCGAGTTGGTCGACCGACGCACGGAATCGCCTGCTGCCAACGTTACATTTTGGGATATCCAACCTCTTGCCAGTTGCTGGGGTGTCCAGGCGATGGGGTTGTACGATCTACAAGTCTCCGAGGAGCATCGACGCTGCGGACTTGCTACGTTTTTGGTCGGTGAAGCGTTGCGGCATCTCAGCCAAGAAAATGTTGGACTTGTCGA
>JAHEAM010000293.1 GCA_024642765.1 Planctomycetaceae bacterium | reverse complement strand
CGCCGAGTGCCTGCCAGATTCGTCACTTTGTCTGTCACTTCAATTCGCGGTCGATCCACATCAAGTTTCAAGATCGTAGTCAAATTCCACTTATCGAAATGAAATCGCGTTTCGTAGACTTCAGCTTGAATTACCAGCCTCCCGTCCTTATCCAATTGAAGCGACAAAAACTCTGCCGGAAGGTTTGCGATTCGACCGTGGAGCGGCAACTCCAATTGATGTTGCTCGTTAAATTGTGGTGCACCATTACTCGTCACGCCGCAGCGAACCAGCAACTCATCAAATCCATCGAGCCACCCAAGACCACTTGGCTCAAACACTGGCACCCATTGCGGATGCACGGGGCCTCGAACTGGCGACTGCCAACCGAAAGGGAAACCGCCAACGTCGACCTGGGCCAAGCCCATTCCACGTGTCGGAACCCAAGTCGAACTCCAACCGTTTGCAGACACATGGAGCTGCCAAACACCTGCCGACTTACCCTCAGTGCCCTGAAAAAAATCGATTTGGAAACCGCCCAACTGGTGCCGCTGCGGAAAAGAAACGCCTAATGAATTTTGGTCGATCAACGTCAGGGTTTCTTGGGGCATCATCGGTCGCCATGCTGAAAAAATTTGAAATAAGAACTAGCCATATGGGCCCATTTTGCAACCTTGTCGCTCCGCACGAAAGGGTGGGGCAATTGCCGTCAACCGTTTCGCCGAGCTAAGGATCTGTCCCAGACTAACTTCCTGAACTGGTTCCTTTGGTAAACTGCCGAGACCGTAAGTTTGTTTTCGTTTCGGCCGGAGCCTCAACCTCCCTAAAAAAACTTGTCGTTTATTTCGGGAACCAGTGCTTAGTTGAACGCAAATTCGAAACGCCGTACAACTAGGGTTGAGCTATTTCTTGTTTTTAGGGTTAGTTAGTTGGGCACCAGGGACTCCTACGCTCTTTTACTGCCAAACATTCGCTAAACTTGAAAGCCCTTGCACTCGTTTTAACAAACATCCATGTCACCTACAGTCAAAAATCGTCTATGAAAAAAGTTTCGGATCTGAAGACCTTAGAAAATGTTCGTTCGACTCTCGATGCTGCTTTGAATGCTGGCGAGGGTCTCTTGCGTTTGACGCCAACTTGGGTTCCTCGCAGTTTTTTGCATCCTGGAAAAAGAATCCGCCTTCATCCGGACGACTATTATGCGCTGGGGGCGGAGCGCGGCGGCATTGACGAACGCTGGTTCGCCAGTACGACCGAGGCCTCCAACGAGAATCGCCAATGGCATGAGGGCTTGAGCTTTTGTCGATTTGAGAATAGCCAGTTCCTATTGCGAGACGCTATTGCGGAAATGGGCGAGGCGTTGATCGGAGCTCCGATGTGGACGACCTATCAACGTTGGCCAGTCTATTCGAAATTCTTCGACAATATGGGACCGATCCCACATCACATGCACCAAAGCGATTCCGACGCGAAACTTGTTGGCCAAGACGGCAAACCGGAATCGTATTACTTTCCTCCGCAATACAACAATTGTGACAATCATTTCCCATATACGTTCATGGGGCTTGAACCGGGCACTACCAAAGACGACTTGCGTAAGTGCCTAGCCAACTGGAACGCTGGCGATAACGGGATCTTGGATCTCTCCAAGGCCTATCGTTTGCAACGCGGCACCGGATGGCTGATTCCGCCTGGCGTTCTGCACGCCCCCGGCTCACTCTGTACCTATGAGCCACAATGGGGCAGCGACGTTTTCGGCATGTTTCAAAACATCGTCGAAGGCCGCTATGTTCCCTGGACCTTGCTCGTCAAAGACATGCCTCCCGAAAAACACAATGATTTGGACTTTATCATCGGACAACTCGACTGGGAAAAGAACGTTGATCCGGAGTTCAAGAAAAACAATTTCATCGAGCCGATCGTAGCCGATCAAGGCGATGGATGGATCGATCGTTGGATTGTGTATGGCAGGGTAAACGGCAAACAATTGTTTTCGGCCAAAGAACTAACACTGCAACCTGGCGCAGCATGTACGTTGCAAGATCCCGGCGCAAGTGGTTGGGTAACCGTCTCAGGTACCGGCACCATCGGCAAGTTGCATTTGCAAACACCGACGTTGATTCGTTTTGGCGAACTGACTGAAGACGAAGTTTTCATATCGCATACCGCTGCAACGCAAGGCACTAAAATCACGAATACGGGCTCAGAACCGCTCGTTGGTTTACGCTACTTTGGACCAGATGTTTTCGGCACTTATCCTGAAATTGGCGCAGCCAATAGTTGATAAACTCAATATCGAAGCGACTGCAAGCGGACAACTTTGGGTTCGGATGCAGACTTTAAATTTAAACACTGCATTAAAGATACAAGGATTAACAAGATGAGTTTCACTTTACCCAAGCTGCACAACGCAATGTGGCCAGGCCTAGTCGGAAAAGGCCCTGATGCCGAAGAGCCAGCCATCGATCTCGACACAATGCTGAAGTTGACGGCTGCAGCAGAGATTGACGGCCAACGATTTGACGGCGTTGATCTCTTTTTGTACGACCCACATGTCAACATTGACATCGACGACGAGGGGATCAAGAAGCTTGCCGAAAAAATCAGCAGCTACGGGTTTAACGTTGGCAGTGTTGTCGCACCGATTTGGTTCGAAGGCTGTGCGATGGGTGACGCAGCGAAGCAAGACAAGTTTGTCGAGGCCGTCGACAAGGCTTGTCGAATCGCATCACGCTTACGCGAACTCGGAATTCGCAAATACGGTATCGTGCGAATCGATTCGGCGTCGGGAGCCGCTGCTTGGGCAGAGAACCCAATTGAAAATCAACGCCAAATCGCTGCAACGTTTCGCCGAGCTGGCGAGGTCGCCAAGAATTACGGCGAACGATTGGCGGCTGAAGGTGAAATTTGCTGGGGTGGCATGCACAGCTGGGGAGACATGCTAGAGCTGCTGCAAATGGTCAACATGCCGGGTGTTGTCGGATTTCAGGCTGATCTTGCGCACACCTACCTGTATCTTTTGGGCTACAACGCGCCGAGCCATGCTCTTTTGCACGAAGGCTACACCGACAAAGAATTTTGGGGCGCCTACCAAAAGATGACTGACGCGTTGCGACCTTGGACGATCGATTTCCATGTCGCACAAAACGATGGCTCGGTTCACGGCACCGGCTCGCACGACAAAACGGGACGCCATTGCCCAGCAAATGATCCCAACGGAAAACTCGATGTGGTTGCTTGCTCAGGCTATTGGCTCAAGGACGCAGCAAGTCGCGGCATCAACCATATTTGCTGGGACGGTTGCATGTTTCCAAACGCAACATTACTGCAGCCCGAAACGTGGAACACTATCCTCGCGCTGATGATCAAAGTCCGCGATGCCCACGGCTGGAACTAAAAACCTGATGCAATCCTAGTCCTCGGTTAAACCTAGTGAGCCGAAAGCCGTAAGGCCTCGGTTGAAAGACGATTGGCCTCGCGAATCAATTTTAGTATCTCGGGCACTTCGACCCGAGGACTAACGACCTTCGGCTCACGCGGCGTTCAGACAGGATTTCCCATCTCGTTCATAAGCATTTTCATGTCGTCCCAAGTTTGCTTTTTCGCTGAGGGAGTTCGCAATAAATAGGCGGGATGATAGGTCACTATGACTTTGCTGCCTCGGTATTGGTGAAACGCACCGCGCAAGCGCCCGATGGCAAGGTCCGTTTTCAAAAGAGCCTGTGCCGCAACGCGTCCCAAACAACAAATAAATTCCGGCTGCAAAATCTCTAGTTGTTGTTCGGCGTAGTCCCAACAGTTGGCTTGCTCGATTTCAGCGGGAGTGCGGTTTTGTGGCGGACGGCACTTGATGGTGTTCAAAATATAAACGTCGTTGCGCGACAAATGACAGGCTTCCAAAATTCGATCCAGCAATTGACCCGCTGCCCCAACAAACGGTTCGCCAAGACGATCTTCGTCGGCTCCAGGGGCCTCACCTAAAAAGCAAAGCCTCGCCGTCGTTGATCCGACACCAAAAACAGTTTGCTTTCGGCACTTAGAAAGGATGTCGCAACGGCTACACGCAGCAACTTGAACGGACAGATTTGACAGCTCTGCTGCTCGCAGATCGGCACTCATTTCTGACACATACGGCCTGACATCAACACAACTCGATGGAGGTGCCAGCGGGGCAGACCTTTTCGGTGTCGATTGCAGAGGTGCTTTTTGGGGAAGAGGTGCAGTTGGCCGGGCGGCAGCCGGAGTCGCGTTTTCACGAACCAAAGTGGCGCCGTTGGGCGGCAAGTCCAAACGACTTTCCTCCAAGAAATCGTAACTGAACGCTTGGTTTGGCCGTGGAAAATGCGTCACACCCAAGTAATTCCATGACGACAATTGCTGCTTCAGAATCCGCGTGAGTTGCTCTCGGTCCATGATCGGTTTTCATCAAAGGGGTTCGGCCGTTGTTCAATTAACTGTATTAAACGGGAATTCTCGGCAGAATTCTAGGGTTTGCCCCTCGACGAAACGCCTGGAAAACGGGACGATTAAACTGTGGGCAAGCCAAACAGACTTGCCATTCTCGTAGTTTGGTAACCATTGCCCGCTCGGTTTTGAATCGAATGCAGGCAATCTCTCGATCCACGAGCCAAACTTCCCAGCCCGTGGCAGTCGCACGCGGCCCGATCAAAAGTAATTTCCGAATCAAAATCAACATGTCTGTAGCTAAAGTCGCAATTGTCGGTCGTCCCAACGTTGGCAAATCCAGTATCTTTAACTGGCTGGCTGGGGTGCGCCTGGCGATCGTCGACAGCACGGCCGGCGTAACGCGCGACCGTATGACCTATCTGCTCAAGGGCAACGATCGCTATTTCGAAATCATCGACACTGGCGGTATCGGCATTAACGACGTCGATCAACTCGACCAAGAAATCGAAGACCAAATTCAACAAGGCATCCAAATCGCGGACCTGTTGCTGTTTGTGGTCGATGCTCGCGATGGCATGACCAACCTCGATGAAACAGTGGCACACCGCTTGCGAGCTCTCGGCAAACCCGTTGTTCTGGTCGCCAACAAATGCGATGGCGAGAATTGGGAACTTGCTGCACAAGAGTTCTTCCGCTTGGGGCTGGGTGAACCTATTGCCGTGAGCGCAAAAAACAATCGCCACAAAGAATCACTTTTGGAAGCCATCGAGTCGAGTCTGCCTGAAAAAATTGACGCCGACGACGAGGATGCGTTGGCCGAACCCGACATGAAAATCGCGGTCGTCGGCCGCCGCAATGTTGGAAAAAGCACGTTCATCAACACCCTCACCAACAGCCCACGAATGATCGTCAGTGAAATCGCTGGGACGACACGGGATAGCATCGATGTGCGCTTCGAAATCGATGGGCGAGCAATGGTGGCGATCGACACTCCTGGCCTGAAGCGAGGGAAGAGCATTCGCAC
>JAHEAM010000292.1:2445-5423 GCA_024642765.1 Planctomycetaceae bacterium | reverse complement strand
CTGGGGAGGTCAAGCAACAGCCCGCTTCAGCGCTGACAATTCTTTACAAATCTGTGGTCGAGACTGGGGCGGCCAAACGATCCACGAAAGCGAGAATTCTGGCAAGGGAACAGATGGTAAGTTTGGTCCCAACTTGTTTGACGACCAAATCATCGAAATTGATTTCGACAATAGCCTGATTGTTGTTCATCCCTGGCTACCGACAATTGATCCAGAATATCAAATGCAAGATCTCATCATCGATGAGCATGAAAATATGTTCGTGAATGGGACCGTCAATATTGGTGACTCCGAAATCGGCAATCATTTCATGATTCATTCGGGGTTCGAAGGAACCCTATTGCTAGACGAAGATTTTGTGACGAACAACGGCAGCATCAACGCTCTGAAAATTGTAAGCGAAAGCAAACTGAGTGACTCTTACGGCAACGTCATCAAAACCAAAAAAGCAATTCTGCCAGCATTCAAAATCGGAAACGTAATTTTGCACGACGTCCCCGTTGCCTTCTTCGACGGTGCCATCGGGCAACAAAGAACAAGCGTGCTCGGCGGTGATATTCTGAAACGAATCAACATGTTAATTGACCGAGGCAACAGAACGATTTACTTGAAGCCGAACACACTCACAGCAGACGATTTTCTCTACGGGGATTAACCTACCTATCAAGCCAATTTTAGCCTCAGCAAGACTCTACCGGTCGTCCAGTAGGATAATCGAGACTCATATTGTTTCCAATTGAAAGATTACTTGCTTTGCTTTTCGACAAACGTTTTGCCTCGCGAAAAGTCAGTAGGCATTCGTCTACTGGATCCCACAGCTTCAACCTCAAACATCGATAAATGTCTATTGGGCTCAATGAAGTCGAAGTGGGAGTTTGAAGTTCGCTCAGCCCCGCCATCGCTTCTGGCAAACGATAAAACGGAATTTTCGCATTGAGATGATGGACATGGTGATAACCGATGTTACCCGTAAACCAGTGCATTACTGGATTCATCTTCATGAAACTTGACGATCGAATTGCCGCATAGACATAATCCCACTCAGGGCTATCTTTGCGTTTCATTCCAGGAAAATTGTGCTGTGCGTAGAACAAATACGTTCCGATCGCGCTCGCAATAAAAACTGGCATGAGAAATCCCAGCAACAATGCCTGGACGGAATAGAATCCGATCAGCACCATTATTCCGAAGTGCAGAAGCAGCGAGAGCCCAGCGTCGTAATTCCGGATAGGATGTCTCAAGAATTGGCTCAGCGTGGTGGACCAAAAAAAACTAGTGATGTAACCAAACAAGATGATAATTGGATTGCGCACAATCCGGTAACCGAGACGCCCCCAAAACGATGAATCCGCATACGCTTGTGCCGTCATGATTGGGAAGGAACCGAGTTCCGCACCATATGATTTGCAATTGTTTTTGTGATGGTCATCGTGCGAGTGTTTCCAAATCGACGGCGGACTTAGAATCAGCAACCCAAAGCCGTGCATCAAAAACTTGGCAACTGCGGAATCGCGTAAAATCGCACTGTGCATATAGTCGTGGTAAATGATAAACATCCGCACCATGACCAAGCCTGTAAGCACACTAGCGCCTATGCAAATAAAAACAGGCAAACTCGAGCAGGCGACTGCGATCAACGCAATCCACGCAATGAGTGTTGTCCACAAATGCCACCAACTAATTGCCCTTTGCTCGACCGCAAATTTTCGGCTGGCAATCAAAAGTTCTTTTCCGGTTCGTTCCATATTGTTGATTCCGTATCATTAGAATTTGTGCTTTTTGATTTGAAGAACTATACAAAAAAAACCACAACTCGGTGTACCAATGCGGTCACGCTTTCGTAAAAGTTGTGTCACAGCAGCCAATTCTGCCGTAAAAGGCTATTTCCAGCCGAAACCGACTTTAATTTTCCCCGTAGTCAGCGCCATGAAAAGCTTGCTTTTTTTGAAAACTCCAACAAGCCAATTGAGTACCCAAGACGCCATTCTTGCAAACGGGCGATAAGCTAGCGACCAGAGACAAATCGGTAACCCTTGCCGCGAATCGAGAGAATATGGCATGGCTTTAGTGGATCTGGCTCCAAAAGCCGCCGCAGACGCATCACGAAATTATCAATGGTACGCGTCGTAACCACAGAGTCGTATCCCCAAACATCGGACAAAATTTGGGCTCTGGATAGAACCACCCCCTCGTTGTCGAGAAAGTACCGCAGCAACTGCATTTCAATCAGAGTTAGCGAATTCGATTTTCCGGCAACAACGACCTGATAGGACGAACAGTCAACTTTGACGTTTCCGAACTCGACGACAACATTTCGCTTTTCCACGGAACGATTCGGCGGAATCGCCAAACGGGATTGGATGAGATTCCTCACGCGACTGAGCACTTCGTTCAAGTCAAACGGCTTGGTCACATATTGATCCGCTCCGCAATCAAACGCATGAGCCTTGTCTTGACTGGTCGAACGCGCACTGAGAACCATGATTGGAATCGTGGTGTCAAAAGTCCTTATTTCCTTGCAAATCTCGTAGCCACTTATTCCCGGTAGCATCAAGTCAAGTACAACCAAATTATAACAAGCGCCTTTTGAGAGCAGCTTCAGAGCACTCACGCCGTCGCTAGCAACAACGGCTTGATATCCCTCCTGCTCGAAATTAAATCGTAACCCTTCGGCAATCGATTCTTCGTCTTCGACAATCAGAATCTTCACCGTGGGTCTCCCTTTCCAGGAAGCTCAACTGAAAAAACGCTGCCCAATTCACCCTCGCAGTCATAAACTCGCAACTTACCACCAAGTTTTCGTACAAGTGTTTGAGCCACGTACAATCCGATACCAGTTCCTTTCTGTTTTCGTTCCAATTCGTTGCCACCTCGAAAAAACAATCGAAAAATATCGCGTTTGATTTCCTGTGCAACACCCGGCCCGTTGTCGATTGTCCTGACTTCAACTCTATTTTTGTCTTTTAGTTCAGTTTGCA
>JAHEAM010000292.1:0-2435 GCA_024642765.1 Planctomycetaceae bacterium | reverse complement strand
GGTATTTCTCCCCCGTATTTTATGGCGTTATCAAACAGGTTTCCAAAAATCATCTCTAACATAATTTGTGGTACCCGCAAGGAAATTGGAACAATTTCAAACTTGAAAACGGAATCAAAATCACAACGATGGATGGCGCAAATAGTGGCTGCTGTTGATTTTAAAATGGGCTCTAGCTCACATTCATCTGATGTCGTCTCATGACCAATCGCGTCCAAGCGTGCGACCTGCAGCAGCTGACTAATCATTTCGTTTAGCCGAGTAAGTTCGACATCCATTGTCGCATAAAATTCAAGACGTTTTGATTGATCTAGCTCACGCAATTGGAGAGTATTCAGGTACAGTCGCAATGATGCGATTGGTGTTTTAAGTTCGTGCGTCACACTGTCAACAAAATTCAATTGGCGTCGATAGAACTGACGCTCTGTAACTGTCAAAAACAAGTAATAAGCCAGCCCAATCAACAGCAAGGCAAAAGCGATAGCACCTAGCGTCAGCGCAGCCCAAGACGCATTTTGCGTCGAAGCAATAATCCACCATGTCATCAATGTCACGTTCAGCACCATCATCACGATCGTGATGATGATGGGAACCAAGAAGGAACGACGATCTCGCATTTAACTTTGCCTATCCCAAATATGTTCACCGCAACAACCCATTCGTTAATCGAACAGCCTTCAATTCTACTGGATCTAGCCAATTCAAGGATTTTGACGTCGACATCGAATTCCGGGCAAGGGACGGCTGCGATTTTGTCATGCTAGAGTTTAGCGACACCCAATGTCGACTTTGTGCCATCGAAATCCATTCGTTTGCTTAAGGTGCCCGATAAACATAACTATTCAATAGAAAAACTCAAAATCCATCCGATCAACCGAGGACCTTGATTGCCAACTTGACCAATGCCGGCTATACTTCTTGCGTACGTCGCGGGTCATTTCTTTCGCATGACACGTGCTGACCGCCGACGTAAATTCTTAGAAGGATTCAGTAGACGCAGTTTCGACAAGTTGATTTTCGGTCGAGTTTTGATTTCGTTTCAGACCAAGCTTTCATTAAAGTTCATTCTGCATTCGCTTCTTCTATCGTGCTGATTGTTCCAGTGCTCGCAGCAAGAACTTTTTGTCTTCATTTTTTTGACGACAACTTTATCGTGTGCCTGCCATGTTCGATTGCGTTCTGAAAGCGCGTCAATTAATTCCGGGAATCCGGACAATTTGCAGGAGTTCACTATGAACATTTATGTTGGAAATCTTAGCTTTGAAGCTACCGAATCGGACCTTGAGAACACGTTTGGCGAATACGGCGACGTGAAATCAGTCAGCATTATCAAAGACCGCGAGACAGGTCGCTCACGTGGATTTGGTTTTGTCGAAATGAATGACCAGTCCGAGGGCAAGGCCGCTTTAGGTGGCGTAAGTGAAATTGTTGGCCGCTCTGTTACCGTTTCCGAAGCTCGACCTCGAGAAGAGCGAGCTGACAGTGGCCGTCGCTGGTAGTCATCGACATCCTGAAAGCTAACACGCTGCGCATTTCCGAATTTCCACTCGCTATTCGGATGATGTCCAAATAGATACCGTTGACCTCCGCCGCTGTGGCGGAGGCTCAACCGTATATAAGCGAAATGAACTGGAGCAAGCCAAATGTTGACTGTTACTGATGCGGCATTCAAAAGATTATCAAAGCTAATGGAAAAGTTGTCAGATGGAGCTTCCGTACGAATCGTTCGAAAAGATAATCGAACAAAGATTTCAAGAGGAAATCAACGTCCCGGAGACACTGAAGTGACTCATAACGACATGGTCGTCTTGCGGTTCGGGGAAATTGTAGCGAATCGGCTGAAGAACAAAATTCTGGATATTCGCCAGACCAAAAATGGGCCACGTTTAGGACTGCGTGAACCTACGAATTAACAACGTACCTATTAGCGTAGACCAGCGAGCTCTGCTCGGATTTCTACAATTGATCTATTGAGATGCCGTATGGGTATTTCCTAGCCTCAGACTCCTATATGAGTCAAGAGACTTGAAGTCTTTTCAAAAGTCAGCAGGGCATCGTAATTAGGCCATGTCCGCGACTTTTTTCTTACGCAGCAACAACGAGAGTCTTCGCAATCATATCGTGACCACATTGTCTTTTTGGCCCCGAGAATATCAACAAGAAGTTCACTAATAATGCCAGCGAGAAAACTATTCCAATCCACGGTATGGCAGCGAGCAAATTCAGCCCAAAATATAAACCATAACGTTTGGTAATTAATTCATTGATCGGAAGTAATCTTCCGTCCTCACCAATGATCTTGATCTTCATTATTTTCTTGCCTATCGTCTGACCGTTTGATGACAGGCTTTTGTAGTTGATCGCAATAAAGACAGCAGCGCCTAGCAACACGTTCATTAAAGACCCAATAAAACCGAAATTTAACCTCGCAAGCA
>JAHEAM010000291.1 GCA_024642765.1 Planctomycetaceae bacterium | reverse complement strand
GAAGATGCCGGCGATCGAGTCGTATTGCTTTCCAACTCCGATGTCAAATCGCGAAGCACAGGAAATTGCGAATAATCATCACCAATCTTGCGAGTAATGAATGCAATTTCGTTGGGCCCAAAGGAGTTGTTCGACAAGACGATGTCGCGAAGCTCTTCGTTGACAATGTGGGACATTAATGACTCTCTCTTAAACTCGTTTTAACTTGAAATACTTTTTCAGTTTTATGTTTTTGAATGGCGAAATTGGGCTTGCGAATGCTTAAACGACGCCCTAAAGCCGGCGGCGGGATTCGAACCCGCAACCCCCGCTTTACGAAAGCGGTGCTCTACCAATTGAAGCTACGCTGGCAAACCATTGTTTATGCGGCTTATTATGCCGATTATTGCCGTTTTCGCAAATTGGACTCTTTCGCAAATGACACCCGGTTTTGAATCTTTTCAGCTCAAGATATGTTGCGACACGGGACTCTGGTTGCAGTCGACAACTCAAGGTTTCAGCGACACCCGCCCCAATTCTTCGCCTGCCTACCGAGTGCGCGAGAACATCCGAGCGGGGAAGTTTAACAAATCCTGCGTAAATCGTCTAGCTAATGATTCTCAGCCAAACAATGTAACAAAAAACGGCATTAGTTTCGCTCTAAGTCGATTTTTGGTCAAACTCGACAAAAGAGGTCGCTATAAATCACTTAATTGCTCTCCAAGATCAGTCTATAACTCAACATTCGGCGGCTCACTACTGTTATTACACCTATAAAATCCCGCCCTACACTTGACAAAAAAGGTCGTAATAACGGACACAGATTCCAGCATTTGTCCTTGCAACCACGGAACGGACGTGATCAGGGCATAGAGAGGGCATAGAGATTGCGTTGGCTACTTTTGACTCTCCCACTGTGCACATTTCATTATTGACACCGTTGGCAACGGGACTCAGCCGACATTGATGCACACTGTCCGCGCAAACCACAAAAGAAAGTTACTAACCAGAACCGTATTTGATTCCACCTCCAGTATCTCTTTGCCGTTGCCGGGTGTCTTCAAGAGATAGCAGGAAGGAATTCCCCGCTGTTGTCGGTTGGCGGCAAGGGCCAATTGTTAATCGCTTCATTCTTAACCTATGGCTCAGTCGCACGTAGTGGAATTCCAGCTAACTCGGTACTGGATTTCGTTTAGAGCGTATTCAAAAGTCAATTTGAAGTAGGTCGGGCAGTCTTGCCCGACATTTGTACTAGACACTAACGAACAATTTCGTTGATGAGCAAAACAGATTTGTCGCTTTGTGATATTCGGCGTTCACAGAGCTTATTCTCTCCAGCGGATGATATCGAACATGCTGGAGTAGTCGTCCGTCCAAGCTTTAATTCCAGGTTGTTTTTTGAGCGGGCGCCAATCTGACGTTGCTGAAAATTGCGAAACCAAATTGGCGTTGCGCGATAGGACCACGTACATTGACGAGGATTTGCCTGTTGTTTTTGTTTCATTAGGTTTTGCAACGTCGACACGAATAAGAGCCTGGATTCCTTCGGACTCAGCCGTTGCTGCAACTAGCGGCTCCAGGTCAATGAAATTGTTTGATATATGGAAGACTAACAAGCCAGAATCTCCGACGGCTCCCTGGTACAACTTGATCGCCTCACGCGTTATCAAATGTGTGGGAATCGCGTCAGAACTAAACGCGTCTAAGACCAACATGTCGTAGCACGTCGATTTCGTGAATTTTTTGTACGCGACTTGTCGGGTAGAAAATTTCACTTGAGCCAATTGCTTGTCGCTTTTTTCAGCCAGTTTTAATCGTGCATCACCCATGATGATCTGGCATTCACCTGCGGCCTCTGCCAAAAACGAAAAGTGTTTCGTGTCCGTTGCAAATGCAGTGACGATAGGATCAATTTCGTAAAAATCGAATTTCGAGTTGGGTTTGGAATAACTTGCAATCGAGCCCGTTCCTAGGCCAATCACGCCCACGTGTAGATTCGGTTTTGATTCGTTCATGATTTTGAAAACATCGCCAATCGGGCCGGTGCGATGGTAGTACGACAGGGGTTCAGTCGTGTCACCATTCAGGCGTTGAATTCCGTGAACCGTCTTGTTGTTGATCATCATGCGTAAGCCGAGGTCGTAATCCACAGCAATTTTTGTAACGCCAAAGAAACCACGGTCCGATTCGATGACCTTTTGATCAAACATGAAAAAACTACATCCAAAAACGATCGCCGCATAAGCTCCCGCAAATCGGAGTCGATGATTGGCTACCCTAAAGCAAACCAATGCCGGAAGCGCGAACAGACCAAGGACCTCTAACGTGCGTTGCTCACCATTCAGCGAACGCAGCAGGAATCCCACGCCAAAAATATAGGCCGTTACGCAGGCTGGAATCGCCAGTTCAGCCAACCATTGCTTTGCGGACCATCGTGTAACACCCGCGGCACCCACGGCGTTTACAACCTCGGAATTCCCTGGTCGCAATAAACAGGCAGCCACCAACGCCAGTGGGTATTCAAGAATGCCATTGAATAGTTGTGGTGCAATGATTGCATTGAAGAATCCACCGACAACGCCACCGACACTCATCAACAGATAGAATTCAGTCAAGTGCTCTGCGCGAGGCCGACGACGCGCGACTTCGCCATGGCACATCATCGCAACTACAAAAAATGTCGCGAAATGAACCGGTACAATTTTCCATGCGAGACTGCCCAAATCGACGAGCAACAAAATCGCCATCATCAGAGCCACATAAGGCATGATGCGAACGACCCAATGGTGAGAAATAATTTGCCGTTTTGAAAAAGCGACTATAAACGTAATTAGATAAAGAGCCAGAGGAATAACCCACAGCAATGGAACCGATCCAGCATCGGTCGTTACGCAGGTTGTAACACCCATCATCAAGCTTGAAGGAACCGCCGCCAACGCAACGATCATTAATCGTTCGCGCCAAGCCATCCCATTGCGAATTCCGCTATTTGTTGGCGCCTTAGTTTCGTCTACGGCCAGCTTGATATCACCGGGCGATTTCCAAATCGTCAAAGCGCAACCCAAGAATCCGACCAGCAACAGCATGAAACCACAGGTCCAAAGTTGCGTTTGTGCCCATAGCCCAAAATGCCTTTCGAAAAAAAGCGGGTAGGCAACAAGAGCCAACAAGCTGCCGGCGTTGCTGAACGCGTAAAGAAAATACGGGTCGCTATTCAATTTGCCTTCCGCGATTGAATACCAACGCTGCAGGAGTGGTGCATTGCTGGAAATCACAAAGAAGGGCAGACCAACCATCGTCACCAACTGGAGCAGCAGCCAAAGCGTTGGGTGGCCAGAGTCAGGAGCCGCCAACATCCCAGTCGTTTGAATTGGCAACGAAACTGAAACGAACATCAATAATAACAAATGCAAGCGAACTTGGCTTATGATTGCAAGCTTGCCGGACACAAAGTGTGAGTAGCCATAACCCAATAACAATAGCCCTTGGAAAAACACCAGACACGTGTTCCAAACAGCAGGTGTGCCACCTAACGACGGCAATAAAATCTTGCCAACTATCGGCTGAATGATAAACAACAAAAACGACCCAACAAAAATCGTAAAACAAAAAATGGGTTTCATGAGTCTGCTAGGGTGCCGAGAATTTTATCTGCAAGATCAAAAAGTGCTGTCAACGGCCGGAAAAAATCATTTGCCATCTCGACTCGGTAGCCGTCGTGAACGGGCACCGATCCGATGTGCAACCGGAAGTTCTTAACGAGCTGTTGCATACTGCCGCAAAGTGTAGAATGCTCCGATAATTTCGAGTGCAACTTGTCTTGGTCGGTGAATGGAATAGTGGCAATGGCGGCAAAACTTAGCGATTGCAACGATTTTTCCTGCGACCAATCAGGAAGAACTAGGTACGTTGCAATTCCCAAAAGCGCATAAAAAAAGCCCGTTGGGCGAGGTCGCTTGGCGTGCCAAAAACGCTTTGGCATTTCAAGTGATCAGGGGCAAGGCAACCACTTGAAGACTACGCCTAGCGACCTCTCGGGCTATCACAGGCCTTGGGGTAAAGGCCCGTTGCGATCTATCAAAGCATTGCTCGTGCCAAGCAACCCTCGGCTGAACAAATATTGCCAGAAAATTTATTCCTACCCTCAAAATGACTGACTTTGGGTGAACTATTGGCGAAAAGACGCGAGAGTATTCCAAACTTTCGTTCCCCGCAAATACTTCATAGAATCTGACCGTACGATCCCACTGAGTGATTTTCGCGGAAGTGTTTCAAAATCAAACAATGGGCTACTGCTGTGGCGATTTGATACGGAAACTCAATAAAGGATGGAGCCTTGACAGAAAATTGCGAAAAAACGCTCTCTGACACAGTCATCATCGCTTGGAACCCAAAGTCCGGTCGGCAATCCCGAGAGATACTTGTTCGCGAGCTAATGACTCGTTTGCAGGGTGAAAACTTGGTCGTACACCTCGAAAGTGATTTGTCGGCAATCAAATCATTGGTGGAAAGTGCCAAAGCAGAGAGTCGCTTGCGCTGTGTCGTTAGCGCTGGTGGGGATGGAACCATTCGATTGTTGGCGGATGTCTTAGGAAGCGAGACGCCTTTTGCTTTGCTGCCGTTGGGAACTGAAAATCTGTTGGCGAAGTATTTGAAGGTAACGGCGCACCCTGACGAAATCGCAGCGACTATTGTCGCAAATAATTGTCGAAAGATTGATGCAGCCCGGGCGAACGGGCAACTTTTTTTGATTGTATTGAGCTGTGGATTTGACGCCGAAGTTGTTGCGTTGACCCACAAACGCCGAACAGGTCATATTCGGAAGCGGAGCTACGTTCCTTCCGTTTTGGAAGCCATCAGAAGGTACCGTTACCCGCCTCTAAAAATTTGTGCTGATGATTTAGAATGGGAGGTTGAGTGCCGCTGGGCATTTATTTTTAACGTGCCAAAGTATGCGTTGGATTTGGCGATCGTACCCGATGCAGTTGTTGACGATGGAAAGTTGGATGTTTGTACATTTGCGAAGGGCGGGTTGTTTAGTGGTTTAGGCTATTTCTTTAGCGTATTATTTCGGCAACATCGGCGTTTCGCAAAATCGCGACAGTTTTTGGCCAGCAAAATCGCTATTGAATCGGACGTCCCTGTGGCCTTTCAAGTGGATGGCGATCCTGGGGGAACCACTCCTGTTGAGATCAAGGTATTACCTCAATATTTGTCGTTACTTATTCCGCTTGACAAATAACGAATTCCAAAAGGTGAAGGCCATTGCGACGTTTATTGGGTCAAGCCCCTAGGTGGAACGGCGCTAACATTATGAATACTAAACTCCAAACCCTTTTTGGGTTTCTTGCGAATAGATAACCAGGTTTGTTTTTTCAGAATTGATCCCCATGAATATTGGCTCTCGCACTGCAACGATCGGCACCACTGTATTCGGTGCAGACCA
>JAHEAM010000290.1 GCA_024642765.1 Planctomycetaceae bacterium | reverse complement strand
TTCTTCATCAAACCCAGCCTTGATCATTTCCAGGTTTCTTACTGCGGTACGAGTCAAGCATTCGTCCAACTGTTGATCGAGCATTAACCGCAAATACTTTTCGTTCGTACCGACCGTTGTAATGCCGACATTGATCACTTCGTCACCTGGCGCGACCTCACGCCAGGTAAAATGTGGTAACTCCATCGCGCGCTTGGCTGCCCAAATAATTCTCTCGGGTGTGAGCGACTCAAGTAACGCAAAGTTCTTCATAACAAAATACGTTTTTTGGAATTCACTGATCAAATAGTCGGTCGTCGCCAACCGCAATAAATCCGCATCGATCGAAGGATCAATCAAGACTCGAGTTGGGGCATCGGAATCGATACTAAACGTTGTTTCCCCTGGCGACGACAAAATCCCCGCGCCAAAATCACGCACTTCGTGACCTTGCATCACCAACCCGAACTCAACCGTGAACCAATAAATCCGCCCGGCATAAAGCAACAATTCGTCAGCCCATTTTTGGATCGAATCTCGCTCGGCATTGGACTGAGCAGTCTGGATTTTCTGATCACGTTCGGCATAAACCAAATCTCGAGCAAGCCCATGGTTTTGCATGACGTGCGCCACGGCAGGAATCGTAAAGGTCGCGACATGGCCGGCGACATCGTGTCCAATGTCTGGTTCTTGCAAATAGTCCATTTCCAGTGGTCGCATGAACGTCGTCACAGGAAAAAAACGACGGCTATGGCAGGTAAAAAATAACTCAGCGGGAATGATTTCGCTGACCGTCGCAAGCTGCCAACCCGTTTGCTGAAAAATCCGGACGTTGAGCAAATAATAATCTGGAATTACCGAGCCACCGATCTCGAAAATCGACTCGCCCTCTAAATACTCTTGGCATGCGTACTTGTGTTTGGTCTTTTGCTGCTCCACGACCAGGCAAGCCCAACTCAGATGTTCTTCTTGTGTGTAATCGTCATAGAGTTGAACGCTAGTGTACTCACCTAAATCAACCGATTCGTCTGACAGTCCGCCTACGCCAAAAGGCACCCCTGACTCGGCAGCCTCAAAGTATCTTTTGGCTACAACTTCAGGAATCGGATTTGGGACATCTCGCATTTGCAGTTGAGCTTGCAAAAGAATCAATCGCTGCTCTTTTGGCGCAGGAATTGAGTCTTGCAAATCAATGCCATGACGGTCAGCAATATTGGTTAACTGTTCAATCGAGAATGAAGAAGTACTCATGAAATCGCGGCTTTCCAATCAAAGACTCAACAACTCTTGGACTTCCGCCAGCCCAATCACGACCAAATCCCAACGACTCAATCGATGCTATGCAAGGTCGCGATCTTCAAAAAACACAAGTGACAGCAGAATGGCTACTGTCCCATAGAGAATCGTATAGACAAAAGCCCATCCCAAATAAATCCATGGAACAGGGCTGTTCGTATTGATTGCTGTTTGAACGTCAAAGTGATTTAAGACAGGAAAGACAATCGATACAAAATTGCCAAAAAACGCTACCGTCGCAAACGCACCACCCAACTCGTTCGACATGACAATCAACGGCGTCAAATGCCCCAAAACGTAAATAGCGAAGCAAATCATCAGGTTCGCCAATATTCCCATGCGGGTCGAAATTGCAACGCTGATCGTAACGAAAATCACAACCTCCATGTAAGCCAGCAACAGAGCCGGCACAATATGTGTGGCTTCCACAAAACATGTCGGCCACTCGACAGATGCTAGAGCTGATTCGCGGGAGTCATAAATAGGTTTGTAGGCGACCCACAAGAAAAACCATATGCCCAACAAAATGAATAAAATACCCATCGCCAAACTAATACCCGAGATTTTCCCCAGGATGAATTGGCGACGCCCCACAGGCTTGCTCAAAACTGTTAACGCCGTACGACCTTCAATTTCCTCAGCGACAGATTTACTTGCCGCCCAAATCGCGACAAAGATCCCAACAACTCGAATCATCGTAAGCCCAGAATCTTTGTACATCTTGATGTCTTCGCCCAATGTGTTGTACGGCAACCAAATCGAAAACATGATGAAAACGACGGTCAACGCGAATGCAACCATAAAAATCGGTTGGCTTACTTCTGTTTTGAAGGTCGAAAGACTAATTGCAGAAATCTTCGGAGCCAAAACTGAAAGCGACAAATAGGTTACAACCACCAAAAAGGCAAAGAGCCCGGACCAAACCACTAGTGACGCTTCGGGATATTTCGGCGTCAAACTAAAAACCATTTGAACCTGAGCCGGATTGGACCCGCGATTGGCAAAGTACATTTCGCCGGCCTCGCGCGGAGGATTCAACTGACTCACCGGCAACAATACTGGAGTGTTGTCTGCAGTAGGTCGGATAGCAAAGTAACGATCGCGCGGCAAGTCAATCGACAATTTTTCGAATCCAACGTGCAACTCTTGATTCGTGGTCACACCTAACACTTGAAATTCATCGCCATAAATTGCGGGTGTGTTGCCAGATACAGATTTGAGTTCAATCAACTGCCCAGGAGAATCCGCAGAAACGGGCTCCAAAGTGAGCTCTTGCATATAATTGCCACTTACCGGCAACCGACTTACCGATCGGAGGATTCCCCGCGGGTCTTCGACAAAATTGATTAGCCCAAAACCATTGAACATTCCGAGAAACATTCCTATTACTGCAAAGCCGGCTAACGAAGTCAGCAATATCATGAACCAGCCCAAGAAGCCCTCGCCAACCAGCGAAAATACTTCATCCACACGCCGACTTGAAATCAAACGCCAAAATCCGAAACCCAATATCAATGCCAATCCAACCATCAGCACAACCGCTAACATTGTTCCTGATTCTGCCGGATTCACACTCGACGCTTCTTTCATACTTTCCCAACGATAGGTCGCGCCGAGATACAAAATCCCGAGGGCAGCCAATCCAGCACTCGTCAAAAGCGATAACAAAACATAGATGAAGCGATTTTCCGCGATACTGTTAATCCCTTTGATCCGCGACAGAATATAGACCTTGCCCAAAAACAGCAGGACCAGGATCAGCCCACAAGCCGCCCCACAAGACAACAACCAAAACGGTGTAAACCAATTGGTGATCTTCGCGTTTTGGGCAAGCAGCAGAATAGAATCGTTCATGGAATTTTTTCGTCTAATATCGTTTGCGGATGGCGTTCAAGTTCCCTTTATTATGAAACGAACGCTCTAAATGTTCAAAGGGGCGAACACATTTCTTTCGTTTCCAACTCATCCAAACAAACGCGTGTATAAGGTTCGAGCTTGGGCCACATCCTCTGTGCCTTCAATGATGGCTCGCCCATCGGCAAATGCCGTTACTCGAAGCGTATCAACTGTAACTCGCAGCAAATAGGCGTTATGTGTAACCGAATGCGCAGCCTTGAGCGTATCCGCCAATCTCCCTAAATCCAATTGCCGGGCGATCCCCGGCGAAATCTGTACCGAATTGCGACCACAGAGCTTAGTCGCACTTGTGAATTTTTCTCCATATAGCCATTCAAAACTCTTTTGGTCGCAAGCCAAACAATTTTTCCCATCGCGCAAATTCGCCCCGGAAATCTGTCGGAATCGCGAATCCCAAAGCGAAAAAGCCTGCAAGCCTCCGCATATTGCCTCCCTCGCGTCAACTAGTACTTTCATTACCTCGGCGACCTGAAGCGATGCCACTAGCTGAACAATAGGTCCAATGACGCCCACCGAATCGCATGTGTCCGTTTGCATTGGAGGACCATCTGGCATCCAACACCTCAGGCAGGGAGTTTCTCCAGGCACGATTGTCATCACTTGACCCTCGGCTCCCAAACAACCACCAAAAACCCAAGGCACCCCCAGCACTATGGAAATGTCATTGATCAAAAAACGAATGTCAAAATGGTCCGTGCCGTCGACAATCAAATCCATATCTTGGGCCAATTCGCCAATATTCGTTGGTAAGACATCGGCGACCACGGGATCAATAGTTATGTTCGAATTGATCTCACGAAGTCGATTGGCAGCCGCAATCGCTTTTGGAAGACCTTCCTTCACATCACGTTCGCAATACAACGATTGTCGTTGCAAATTACTCCAATCGACAAAATCACGATCGACTAATCGCAAGAACCCCACGCCTGCTCGTGCAAGCATTTCACTACTTGCTGACCCCAATGCGCCCACACCAATCACAAGCACTCGAGCCTGATCAAAACGCTGTTGTCCTCCAGCGCCAATCGGCCCGAAACGAATCTGACGCGAATACCGGTCGTTGTCTTTTGAAAACATATTTGAAATTGCTATGACGAAGCTTTCAGTTCATTCCCTGTAATTCGCGGCGCATCGATGACTCGTTTGACTCCCGAAGTTGCTCAGGTGTTCCTTCAAAAATCAAATTTCCACCCGCGGCACCTGCTCCCGACCCCAACTCAATGATCCAATCTGCATAGTCACAAAGCCCGATCGCGTTGTCAACGACAATCAATGAGTGACCGACATTTAGCAAGCTCTCAAGGCAGTCGACCAATTTAGGTATCTCAATTGGGTGCAACCCAACCGTTGGACGCAACGCAATAAACAACGACCTGCCTTTTGTCGTTTGAGCAAGATGTTGAGCTAACCGCAACCGACGTTCTTCACCGGAACTCAAGGTGTCATTCGGTTGGCCAAGTTGCAAGTACCCGAGGCCCACATCCAACAACGACTTTATCGCAACTTGAATTTTGCGTTGGCCGCGAAAAAAAGGAAACGCTTGATGGGCCGTCAACTTCAAGATCTCAATAACATTCAATCCACGATATTTTACGCCTAAGACTTCATTACGAAACCTCCTCCCGCCACATTCGTCGCACACCGTTCGCATATCTGTCAGAAAATGCATGTCGACATCGAGGAAGCCCGTTCCCTTGCACTTGTCACAACGCCCGCCGGTTACGTTAAAACTAAAATGTCGCGCCGTCATCTGCCTCGCTTGCGCCTGTTCCGTATCGGCCAATAGCTTTCGAATCAAATCATAGACTTGAATAAACGTCGCAGGGTTACTCCGCGCAGAGCGCACAAGCGGCGAATCATCAATGAGCACAACATTGTCAAATTGATCCTCGCCTACTAACTTGCGAAAGGGCAGGGGGAGTGCATTCGATTCCTTGAAGTGCTGAGCAAGTGCAGCGTACAGCGTATCGCGCACCAACGTTGCCTTCCCGCTGCCACTCACTCCGACAACTTGGCACAACACTCCCGTTGGAAAATTGACATCGATGGCCTTTAGATTTCGACCTGTGCATCCCAGCAAACGCAACCGTGAGGCGCGAGGTTTGCGGCGTGTTCTCTCAATCAATTCACCATTTGGATTCTTCGAGGACTTTCCGGTTGGACTACTCTTTGTCCGTTGTAACTTATCAAGCGTCCCGTCAAATACAATCTTGCCGCCTTGTTCGCCCGCTCCC
>JAHEAM010000289.1 GCA_024642765.1 Planctomycetaceae bacterium | reverse complement strand
GCCCAAGGCACGAATTCCGTCATCGCTACGCGAATGGGAATGACCTTGTCGGATTACGTCGTAACCGAAGCGGGTTTCGGATTCGACTTGGGCGCGGAAAAATTCTTTGACATCAAATGCCAATCGGCGGACTTGAGTCCGTCTGCGGTTGTTATCGTTGCAACGTTGCGAGCCCTCAAGTATCACGGTCGGGCTGATTTGGATCGCGTTTCCGAACACAACCCAGCGGCCCTTACCGAAGGTCTCGCCAACCTTGAGAAGCATCTTGAAAACGCTGCTCAGTTTGGCGTGCCCGCTGTCGTTGCGATTAATAAGTTCGCAACGGATAGCGGGGACGAAATCGCCATCGTTCGCGATGCGTGTCAACGATTTGGCGTTACGGCAATCGAGTCAAATGTTTGGGGCGAAGGCGGCAAGGGTGCTGAAGAATTGGCCAAAGCTGTCGCGACAGCCGCTGATGCTTTTACGGGCAAATTCAAACCGCTTTACGATTGGAATTGGTCGATCAAAAAGAAAATCGAGACGGTCTGCACAAAATATTATGGAGCCGCGTCAGTCGAGTATTTGGCGAAGGCCCAAGCGGATCTAAAAACGATCAAGAAATTGGGATTGGACAATGTTCCAATCTGTATGGCGAAGACCCAAAAGTCTCTGTCGGACAATCCCGATTTGGTGGGTCGTCCAAAAGATTTCGTGATGACGGTTCGCGAAATCGAAATCGCTGCTGGAGCTGGGTTTGTCGTACCCATCACGGGCGAGATGATGCGGATGCCTGGCCTGCCAGCCACGCCCTCCGCCGAACATATCGACATCGATGACGATGGGAATATTTCAGGCCTGTTTTAGAAATCGACGCGCCAAACAAAATACGCGTGATTTTTCATTGGAGAATCACAACCCGCAGTGTTAGGAAGGGACGACTCACAACAAAAATTCCTTGCTTACGCTGGGAGTTACGAAACACGTGCTCTCCGGCGCGTAGGGTGCGTGAAACGCACCGTTGGCATTGCCTGTTATGAAAAACATACGACTTCGACGGTAGTATTGTGGTTAGAATACTATTGTTAACGTTTGATCGTGGTTGTGTTTTCGGCAGTCGGATAGCGTGAGTTTTCTCGCATAATGTAGTCGTTGAATTTTGCCACGAGGACATGGTCGCGAATCGGAAGGCACATCGAGTCTTCGGTGCAAACTTGACCGTTGATGCGGATTTTGATTTGCAGGTCTTCTGGGACTTGATTGGCGCTGATGCGGATCGGCAAATAGAACTCAACCGAACCAAAGTGTTTTTCTTGTCGTTTGCCGAACACGGGGTCCTTCTCGATGACTTTTGGAGGTTGGTCTGGCCGAAAGACTCCCGCGATTTCGAAACTGTCTGTAACGGCGACCTCCAGCTTGGTGGCTGACGGGCCCTCTTGAGTGAGCGAATACAAGTAACTTGCGTCCGCCAACCTTGCGCTGACAACCAGATATCCCGTTTGCGTATCGGGTTCAACTGCAATCCAAGAAGCAAATTCGTAGGGCATTCCGGATTCCACCTTTGATTCCACGGCCGGACTGGTTTCTTGGATCGGGGACAAGAGTTGTGCCTCGGTAAACGTAGAAAACGCCATACAACCGCCAGCAATTGCAAAGCACACGATTGACTTCAAATTTGGGAGTAATCGCACTAGTCTCACCGCGATTTCAGAATTCAGTTTACAATTAGCCAGCATATCAGCGCCCTCGGAGCGTCTATGGTTGGTAGTGATTTCGAGCTTCATAGTGCGAGGACAATTAGCAGTTCACCCCTCAAGTCGGCAAGTCCAATTTGTGCTGCAATCGTGGATTTGGATGCGGTCCTGCGAGAAAACGCTAGTCCGCTAAAGAAAATGGTAGAATTCGATTACCAACTTTTTTTCGTGTGTTCCATGGATTGTTTGTTCCTTTCGAGTTTTTTATGCGAATGATTATCGCTGTGATTCAACCTACGAAGGTTCGGGCCGTGAAGGGTGCGCTTGAAGACATGGGCGTGCCACGCATTACGATTTGCGATTCGCAGGAGTTTGCGCAACATGCGGGGCGGGTGCCCATCTATCGTGGCGTGGAATATCGTACGGACATTTTACGGAAGGTCACGCTGGAGATTGCCGTTAACGATGATTACCTAGAGCGGGCAATCGAAGTGATTCAAAACGTAGCACGCAGCGGAACCTACGGCAACAAAGGCGATGGTAAAATCTTCGTTCTTCCTCTGGTACAGGCCATTGAATTCCATCCAGAAAAGCGCGGACCCGGAGCGATTTAAGAAGGATGACGTTTCTTTCAGCCAACTCTGTCGGCTTGATGGGCGTACGTCGTTAGGCTGTTAAATTTCAATGACAAGCGGAAATGCAAGTCATATCTATCACAATTTCACGTTCGCTAAAAAAACAACATGGCTATTCTCATTCACCTTTCAACAGATTTGATGATGTCGTCGACGGTTAAGATCAGTGCCGCTCGCCACAACATCGAATACATGTCCATTCCATCGATTCAAAAACTCGCTGCACTTGAAGTGGCAGAAAACGTACTCGCAATTTTCGTTGATTTGCAAACGCCTGGAATCGACATTGACCATCTCAAAAGTCACTTCGCAACGCAATCTAATGACTCGCCACCGGTATGGCTGTATGTTCAACACGTTAACGAAGAATTACTCGCCGCCGCCAAATCCATTGCCATTGCCACGGTGATGACGCGCGGCCAATTCAATCGTGATGTAGACCGCCTGATTCAGGGGCTCGCTACCCGGAAGCATGACAATCAGTAGCGTCGCGTTGTGAAGATGCTGAAAAAAGGACCGACAAGCTCTTATTGTGCTCCGCCGGATTCTCGGATGTACTCTGCCAAGCGAGCTTGCATGTCCAAAATGAACTGCCATTGACCGAGGTTGAGTTCATAAGGTGGTTGGCTTCCTCCCGCTTCGACATCCGTGATCAGCCGTCGAAAGCCCAGGTGCAGATACTCGATAACCTCAACGAACTGAGCCATCTGACTGGGTGAAAGGCGACTGGGAATGCCCGGTGGATTACCTTCCATCAGCTTAAACTGATAGTTTGGGTCGTTCAGCCAAGGTTGGGAAACGGACGAATCACTGACCGAAGAAGCCGCCAATTGCTTTTCAACGTCGTTGAACTTGGCCGTTTTGAGTCGGCGTTGGATTTGGTCGCGAGTCCCAAAGAGAAGCGTTGTTCTCCCCACGCGAATCATGTCGCCGTAGCGCAGAACCTTAATCGTGGCTTCTTCGCCGTTGACGATAGTGCCATTCGTACTTTCCAAATCCGTCAGCAAGAAATTGTCGCGATCGATGTGAATCTTCATATGAAATCGACTAACGCGATCATCGTTGAGCTGAATCGAATTTCCAGCCTCGCGCCCAATGGAAACGGGTGTACTTAGATCCGCATAGGTTTTGCCTCGATCGGCACCATCGATAATTCTTAATGTGATAGACGCCATAGCTGGTCGAAACGAGAAAAACTGTGGTAACGTGAAATTCGACCGTTTCGATGCCAGCATCACAGATTTGATTGCAACGCAAGAAATCGAGGAAGGCCCGCAGAAAACAAGTCCCGTCGTTGCGACTCATTCCCGAGCCCTTATGAGCCCTATTACGATGATAACACAAATATCGCATCGATCGCGATTTTCTCTGACCATCAGGTTGTTTTTGGCTACTTTCAAAGCGATCGGACCCGAAAATCCGGATGAAATTCCCTTAACATGTAACGATCAATCTGCATGGGACAGTGTAGTCAATGAAATGCACCGAATGCCATTTTCCTCTACAGCAACTAGCAGTTTTCAATATTGACCCCCGTTCGTTCGTTTCCATATACTACCGCCTTCCACCAAGTCGGTAGTTGGATGCCGTAGGGATGGGAAAAATGAAAGGCGAACGGATTCGCCTGAGGATGGTTTAAGGAGAAGCCGCGATGAACTGCCTAGCTTGGCGACGAACGATTACAAATTCTGCCCCAACACTCTTTTGTCGATTTCTTGTTTTACCCGTTTTGGGCATTGCAACTCTATTCGCTGGGCAAACAGCGAGTGCCATTCAGGCCGACCCGATGCAAAATCCGGTCAACGTCGATGAGCGCAATCAAATGCAAACGATGGCGGTAGTGAATGGCGAGCCGATCACACGCCAGCAGTTAGCCGACGAGTGCACCCGTCGTTACGGCAAAGAAGTCCTCGGCAGTATTGTCAAGAAAATTCTCGTTCTCAATGAGTTAGAACGCCGTGGAATCGTCATCACTGAAAAAGATGTCAATGACGACATCGCCCAAAAAGCGAAAACCCTTGGCTTCTCAACCGACCATTACATCGAGCTCATTTGCACACAACGCAAAATTTCGATCGATCGCTTGAAAAATGATATTCATTGGCAGGGCCTCGCCTTGCGGCGACTTGCGGCCGAGGAGATTGCCGTGTCGCCCGAAGAAATTCAGCAGCGAATCGAATTCGAATACGGCCCCAAGGTCCAAGTCCGAGAGATTGTCGTCGACTCCGCTGAAAGGGCTCAGAATCTATTGCAACAAGTTCGCGCCAACCCAGAAGCGTTCGGGAATTACGCAAAAGAGTACTCGATCAATCCGAATAGCCAAGCCGTCAAAGGTCTTTTGCCACCAATCGCTCGCCATTCAGGCGATCCCAAGATTGAGTCCATGATTTTTAGCATGTCGCCCGGGGACATCTCGGACGTGATCGATGTCGATGGAAACCAGTTTATCATTTTGCGGTGCGAACGAATCTTCCCAGGCGTTGAGCTGACCGCCGACGATTCAATCAAGATTCAAGACCGAATTATCAAAGAGGTAAGTGAAGCGAAACTGTCAACAGCCGCGGCTTCACTTTTTGATCGCTTGGAAAAAACGGTTCAAGTCACCAACGTGATGAACGATCCACAATTGTCACAGCAATATCCTGGTGTCGCAGCGACAGTCGACAATAAACAAATCACCAAACGTTTCTTGGCTGAAGAGTGCATTGCCCGCTTCGCCGACGTGATGTTGGAAACGGAAGTTGACCGCGCCTTGCTCAATCAGGCCTTGAAAGAGCGCGGCATGCAAGTCACCCAAGAAGACCTGACCGCGGAAATCAATCGCGCTGCACAATCATTCGGGTACCTCAAGGCCGATGGCAGTGTTGACGTCCAAGCTTGGTTGAATTACGTGACTGACAACGATCGATCTAAAATCGATTTTTATGTCGAAGATGAGGTTTGGCGAAGTTCGGCGCTGAAAAAACTCGTAGAGAAATCGGTGAGCGTGAGCGACGAAGATATGCAAAAAGGTTTCGAGGCCAGCTTTGGTCCACGCGTTGAGGTTCTCGCGATCGTGCTTCGCGACAACAAAGAAGCGTTGCGGGTTTGGCAGATGGCCAACGCAAATAAAACCGAAGAA
>JAHEAM010000288.1 GCA_024642765.1 Planctomycetaceae bacterium | reverse complement strand
TGAAATGACTGATGGCGCAGAAAACGCCGTTGAAGCCATGAACAATTATGAGCTTGGCGGACGTCGTCTGACTGTTAACGAAGCTCGTCCACGGCCAGAGCGATCTGGTGGTGGTGGTGGCGGAGGCGGCGGTGGCGGACGTGATCGCGGTGGTTTCCGAAACCGCTAGTCATCACTTCGAAACCGTGTCAGACGATTGAGAGCTAACACTCTCGACTGCGAGCGATCGCCGTCAAAACGCGTGAAGAGGCTTGAACAGACAGACGCAATAGCTCCGGATGGTCGTTTACCTCCACGCAACATCGATCAGACATCGTATCGAACAAAATTAACCGCGGACTGGCAGCTTGCCTATTCGCGGTTTTTTTTTGCGCAGTCACAATTGCTAAGTTAATAATTGCCCAGTGTAATTTTGTGCCGTCCAGCTTGCATTTTTTTCGGACTTGGGAGAGTCCTGGAGTACAAACCGCAAGACGTCTAATCGTCAGCCGGAGCCGTACGTGGCTGTGCGACCAACCGCGTTGGCTAGTTCAAACGAACAATCTATTTCAGGACAGTTCATTGGAGGTCGCCTTAGAGTTCTAGCGCACTTCAGTTGTTAAAATTGAATTGATCTCAACATGAAATATCTGAAACGAAGAATATGACGAATCGTGATTTTGCAGTTGAAGTCGTGCAGCGTTTGCAAGTGGCCGGGCATCAAGCTTTGTTTGCCGGTGGGTGTGTGCGCGATCAATTGCTGGGACTTGTGCCCAAGGACTATGACGTAGCAACCAATGCTCGACCGGAACAAGTTCGTGAGCTCTTCGGCAAGCATCGGACGCTGGCCATTGGTGCGAGTTTTGGCGTGATTTCTGTTATTGGTCCGAAGCCTCTCTTGCCGATTGAAGTGGCAACGTTTCGGCGTGATGGTAGTTACTCCGATGGGCGCCGACCGGATCATGTCGAATTTACAGACGCACGCGAAGATGCGTTGCGACGAGACTTTACAATCAACGGATTGTTTTTCGATCCGATCGCAGATCGCGTATTGGATTTTGTTGATGGCCGTCGCGATTTGGATGAAAGAGTGATTCGCGCTATAGGCAATCCGGCCGACCGAATCTCGGAAGACAAGTTGCGTATGCTGAGAGCCATTCGTTTCACGGCAACTTTTGATTTCGAATTAGAACGCGAGACCAAAGATGCCATTCGGAAACACGCCAGGCAGATCAGCGTCGTAAGTGGTGAACGGATTGGTGCCGAAATGCGGCGTATGCTAGGACACTCGAATCGTCATCTTGCCGCACAGTTATTGCAGGAATGTGAACTTCTAGAGCAGATTGTGCCGTCAGGGAATTTAGAAGGCGAGAACCGCGCGAATTGGCGCACAAGACTAAAGTGGCTTAAGGAACTGGGGGCCGTCAACTGGGAAACTGCGGCAGTGGTGTTGCTGCTCAATTCATTGAAAGAACAAGGTGTCGAACCGATCGCAGAACGCTGGAAATTATCCACGGCGGAACGCAAGTCCATTGCTTGGATCAATCAACATTGGTTGACCCTTTCACGAGCGGCCTATCTGCCGTGGAGCGAGGTGCAGCCATTTTTGGTTCATGGTGAGGCCCTGCAGGCCTTGAAGTTGGCAGAAACGGCACTGGGCCCAAACCATGTCGGCGTCGAATTCTGTCGCGAAAAGCTAAAATTGCCGGCTGCTGTCTTGAATCCAAAGGAACTTGCCAATGGCGAAGACCTCAAATCATGGGGGCTGGAACCAGGCCCGACTTATTCGCGTATTCTATCGATCATCCGTACCAAACAACTGGACGGTGAAATATCATCCAAACAACAAGCACATCAAATTGCATTGGAGTTCTTGGACGCTGTTGATTAAGATTTATTTCCTGTTGAAACAAATTAATCGTGAAAAGGGGCAATAGAAATGTTTGTGGTCCGTTTGTTGAGTGTTGGGTGCGTGGTTTGCGGCGCTGTTTCTGTGTCAGCACAAGTGACGGAATCACCAAAATTGGACGCGGCAAAACCGCCAGAGTCAGTCGTCACGTCACAAGAAAAAATGACCGACAGAGAATGTTGGGAAAAGTTGTCGGGCGACTGGGTTCCTCATGAGATGATCATCAATGGCAAGCCGGCGCCAGAGCAATTCATGACCTCGATCAAACTCAATATCAAAGACAAAAAGTACTTTACGTTGATCGGCGATCTCACAGACGTTGGTGAATTGGCTATCGACCTGTCTGGCGAAATCATGGCGATGGACCTAAAAGGAACCGAAGGGCCCAATAAAGATAAGACCTATCCAACGATATTTCGGTTTAAGGACGACAAACTAGTGATTTGCTACAACGTTGTTGACGGTGGCGAGCGACCTGAAAAATTTGAATCAAGCGCTGGCACAATGATGGTGCTGACGACCTATAAGCGAACAAAGACAGAAAAAGAGAGCGGAAAGTAGGTCACGCAAGTCTTTTGCCGACATCAATGACCTGCCGACATCAATGACCTGTAGTATCGATTCCGAAGCGTAAGAAAGGATTCGATCCAACTTGCGCTCGTACAGCTGCCCAACTACAAACCCAAAAAGTCAGTGAGTGAGTGAACTCGTTTTCGACGTAATGCTCACTCTCTGGAGATTTTTGAGGTTGCCGCCTTGCTGGAAGCACTCAAGTTGTGCCGGAGGCATTCAAGCCCTTTGCCGTTGGTTGGAGTGAAGCGACTACGACCGGAAAACTTGCTCGCTCAGCGGGCTTGTATTTGTCTTTCTGCACGGATTTCAATTGCCGCTGGAGTCTTTTGATTCCGATGATGATTTACCAACGGCGTCGTCTTCATTTTTGGTTTTGTTTTCGATTGTTTCTTCGATGGCGGCTCTATTTTCATTTGCCGTGTCTTCAGGAACCACTGCAGTAGGAGACTTTGGTTTGCTGTCGATTGGCTTGTCTTGTGATTCGCCCGCGACGGTTTTGGCGGGACCTGCACCGACTTTTCCGTCGCTGTTGATGTCCATTCCTGTTAGATCTTCGGTGACAGCATTCAGTTCGCTGTAATGGCTCGGATAGGCCAATTCTCCGCCTTCGTGTCCGCAGTAGGCAACTCCGAGGGCCAAAAATATTGCGCCCAATTTCCAAAGAAATCCGTCGTCGGGGTCAAGTGCACGAGCGCGAGCCGCGTACAGCGCCAGTATTAGTCCAAACACCGTAACAGCAACGCCTGAGATACGATGCAAAAAGAATTTGTTGTTGGTGTCAGTTAGCTCTTCAAGACCAATCCCTGCGCCTTTGCCTGCGGCATAAGACCAGCCAACCACGGATGCGACGATCGCCGTCAATGCACCGAGCCAGAGGCAGTAGTAAGCCGAATCGCTCATCACAAAATTGCCGCGTAGACCAAGTAGCGAAAACAATCCCGCAGCCAAAAGCAGGCCGATGGGCAAGTGCACTGCCGCAGGGTGCAGGTCGCCAATTGCGCTCCAGATTCGTTCGCCCATCGTCAGTTCGCTTTTCTTCTCGAGTTGAGTTTTTTGGCCTACAGGTTTAACAAACGCAATATTCTCAGGCCAATCGGCACCGTTGTCGATCCATTTGCGAATGATTTCGATCTGGACTTCGGACAACGGGTTTTCTTCGTCGGGAGGAGGCATCATGACGTCTTCATCATCAGTGGTGAGTACCTCGAAAAGTTCGCTGCCATCAGCATCCTCGGGTTCAATGTAATCACTAACAGAATCACGGTCGTCAATACGCGGCGACTCTTTTCCGTCAGGGCCGTGGCATTCTAAACAGTGAACTTCAAAAATTGGCTTGATGTGCTGAGTAAAATCGACCTTCTCAGGAACCACCAACGGCTTCGACACCGATTCTTCTTGCAGTAATTTCGCTCCTGGAGGAGAAGCAAAAGGAGAATTAGTCCAGCAACAAAAGATAAAAACGTAGCCGCAAAGCAATCTAGCAAGCGTCATCTCGATTTTCCAAAATCAAGTTAGTGGGATAGAGTTTTTTGGTTGCTCACATTTTCGCAGAATCGATCGGTTAGTTCAATGACTGCGAACCGATCGATTCAAATGCATTCGATAAAAAGTAGGATCTAGTTTAAGGTGAACGATCAGCCAGGATAGGCAAGACGAGTATCTTTCCATCGCCAAGTCGACCCGTTTTCGAAACGGCAGCGATGCGCTCGATGACTTCGTTCGCAAATTCATCAGCTACGAAAACGGATACCTCGACCTTGGCGACAAACACACGAGAAAATTCATTGTTTTGATAAAGATCGACATAGTCTTTTTGTCGCCCAAATCCTTTGGCTTCGCGAACGATTATGTCATCGACGGGCAATTCTGAAATGGACTTGATAACGCGTTCTGCCAAAAACGGTTTCACGATGGCGATAATATTTTTCATTTGGGGAGCTTTTTTGCCTATGGCTTGCGCGCGGTCCAGGTCCAATGTCGATCGCTACTGGCTTGCACGGTTTCCGATGCAAACCCAAGGCCAACAACGAGGTCGCGAATTTCTTCGAGCGTTAACGCCGCGTGCAATGATTCGCGGAATAGGATTTGAGCAGGTATTGTTTCATTGCCTGTGTACTGAGTGACAAGTCGATCGACCATTTCGCCGGACGGTGGCCGCATGAGGTCTCGAAAAAAGAGCAAGCCATTTGGTTTGCAGACCCGTGCGACTTCTTTCAAGCATGCGAGTGGTTCCGGCAGATGGTGGATGATGCTATTCGACATAACGCAATCGAACAGTTCATCCGAAAAGCCTAGCGATTTGGCGTCGGCTTGGGCCAATTGAATTCTCTCAATTTGGCTGGCCGCTTCGATATTGTATCTTGCGAGGTCAAGCATCGACAGTGACATGTCTACCGCCATGATTCGGCAGTTGGTGACTCGACGCGTGATCACAATTGGAATCAAAGCAGTGCCAGTACCTAGATCCAACGTGTCGCCACCGCTGTATCCCGCCGCAATGAGGGCATCGACAAATGCCGCGTTGACTTGGCTGTGATCCATATCGTTGTAGGTCGCTGCTTCGTCGCGCGAATCCATTACTTCGGGTTCGAGAGTTCGTCCGAGCGGCATGGCGTTTGTTCCTTTGCGGTCAAAGCGATTCAAATTCTTCGTCGGTCGTGATCACGGGATTTTCGTTGCGAGTAAAGAACCCGAGTAACACGAGAATCAACGCCATGATTACATAGCTGCAAACCATTTCGATGACGACGCGAAAATGAGCGGATTCTGTCAATTGACTTGGCCAGAACATACGATCGCCAGGAAGCGGTGAGTGAATAATGCCGAAAGTCGCTAAACCACCGGCGATTAACAAAAACAATGCCGCGCGATTGAATCGACGGTCGATCATTTCGGCCAGCGCCGAACTCCACAACAAACTCGAAATGATGAACCCACCAGCGAGAACGCTCAGATGCAAAAGTGTTGCATTTAAA
>JAHEAM010000287.1 GCA_024642765.1 Planctomycetaceae bacterium | reverse complement strand
TCAAACCAATCCGCCCGCAACAAATGATGCAGTCGCTAAGAGCGAAGTCATGTTTTCGCGAACCGTCGATCAATTGCCTCCGAAATCAGTCGTCGATGAAATCGATCGGATCGTTGACTTCGAGGAAATGGAACGAGCCTTAATGTCCGAAGGCCTTGCGAAGTTTTCCACTCCCCAGAAAGATCTGTTGTCGCTCATCAACAAAAAACGAAACGAACTAGTTTCAGCAAACGCATAGAGCTAGGCGAACGTTTCGCCTTTGGCAAACCGACGATCAATCTTTCGCATTGTTCGTGAGCTTCGCTTGCCAAGGGCGAGATTTGTTAGTTGGGGATTCTATTCCCGCACCGTTCACAGGCAGAACTCAGTGCGACCCATTGTCGAGTCTTGCGCAAATCTGTGCACCGATTCACATGGCAAATTCGGTCGGCGCATAAAAAAAGCTCTCGGCACGTTTGGATCCAGGGGGGTTAAGGATTCCTCGCGCGAACCGAGAGCGATTGGACGAAGACCGATCCGAACGTCCGTGTTGGATCGACCTTGGTTAGCTCCGCCCCGAGAGTCTCATTTGCGTCCTTGCATCCGATTCTCTCAGTTGCCAAAACGAGTTCAGCAGCTTCACCAACAAAATAAAAATTAGTTGTCGTCTTTTTTGTTTCTGTCAGTTTCTGTCTCTTTCCATGACGACGAGATGCAGATTAGGAAAAGGCATAATTTCGGTCAAGCCAAATTTTGGATTTACAAAAACAGACTGACCGAGATGCTATCGCGTCCAAACCGTGTGATTATCGGCAGAAATTCCAAGGCAATAGCAATTCGAAAAAATTCGGCTCGAGATTTTTTCAAAAAAATATATTCGGCGTGCGCCAACAAACCGAATATTGAATTTGTCTCAAACCAGCCAGCAGTAATCGCTTTGTTTCCGAAAACCCGAAACACAAATCGTACCATCGCCCGCGATTTCAATGGTTGAATATCCGCTATTCTCGACGCCCGAACCTTCGATCATTGCTGCCAGAACGCAATAGTGGATTCCGCCGATTTCTTGCAAGCTATTGGCGTGGCTGTGTCCTTGGAATACCGCACGAACTCTTCCGGAATCCTCCAATAGTGCCCGCACTTGTGATGCGTTTTTGACACTATAATTTTCGCTTTCGTCCAAGCGTTGATGAATTAATACAATTGTCATTGAATCCCCTAACGCTAGGTCACTAGCAAGCCAGGTCAATTCTTCTTCCGGAATATTTGAATCCGTCCAAGTAAAGTTGTTGCGGCCGTAAGATTGTCCGTCTTCGCGAAAACAGGCATCAAGAATTACAAAATGGACGTCACCAACATCAAACGAATAGAACGACTCTTGTTGATCAACGCCGTCTAGGAATTCTTCTTTAGTTAGCGTGTTCACACAATGATTGCCGAGAACATAGTGTTTCTGCCCTGGAGCAGAACTCAATAATTCACTGACGCTTTTAAGATAGGCTTGCTCAGTTTCAACTTCATCCGCTGCGTCAATTACGTCGCCCAAAGCAATTACAAACTGAGGCCTTGAGATTTGAAATTGATTGACCGCCTCACGAAGTTTTCCAAGTGATTCACGATAAAATCTCGTTCCAGCAGCTTCTTTGTCGGCATAATGTATATCTGTGACTAATCCGAACCTAACATTTGGCTCGATTCCAGTTGTTTGCTCCGGCGAGATTGGCATTCGAGGATTGCACCCACCGTGAATTCCAGTACTAGCACTGAGCAGAAACAAAGACCCGTTGCGAATAAACGCTCGTCGGCTTGAATTAACAGCTTGAGTTGACGGTGACATTTTTTTAACTCTATTATTCTCGAAAATGGAGCGTACTTCTGCTTCGCAAGAGTCGATCCCAAAGTGGTTAGGCCGTTTGGGGTATGGACTCATAGAATAGATTGTAATGAGTGCCGGCGTCATTCCAATTAACTCAATTACCTTTAACTAATTCATTTCATGAAAAGTACTGACAAAGTATTTGCACTTTTGGTAGTCATTGGTAGTCTCCTTTGCAATTCCTGTAGGCAGCCAAATTCTCCAGAGCCGAAACGACTTAAAGTCGTTTGCTGGAATGTGCTCTACGGGTTCAATCATGGAGAGTCCATCGAATCAGGCAAAGAATGGTTGGATGACCAGAGGCCAGATGTGGTCGCATTGCAGGAATTGAATGGATACACAAGCACTACCCTGGCTAATGCAGCGAAGAGTTGGCGGCACAATCATTCCGCAATCTTAAAAGAAAACGGATTTCCGGTTGGTCTGACCTCCACGCTACCTATCGAAGTAATTGAGCGAGGCATAGAAAGTTACCACCACGGATTTCTGCACGCCAAGACACATGGCATTCATTTCTTTGTAGTTCATTTCTGGCCGGGAAAGGACCACGAGGCTCAAGCGATATCCAAAAAAATTCAGGCGCAATTGGATCAAGGTCAGCGAGTCATTGTATTGGGCGACTTCAATTCCCATTCACGTAAGGATGCCGATTTCCTTGCTGCAAGCACTTTGCTTGAACCGCATTTTGCAGTTATCGAGTTGTTTGAGTCGCAGGGTTTTGTCGATTTGATTAACAAGCACGACGCGAATGCACTTTACTCCGCTCCGTCGCCTATCACAATTCCGCAATGGTCAAATGATATGACGGAATTGGCATTGAAACGTCAACGAATCGATTTCATTTTAGCCGAGAAAGATCTCGCAAAGGCTTCAAGCTCAGGAACCATTATTATCAATGAACAGATCGAAGCGATCTCTGATCACTATCCAGCCGTCGTTGAGTTTTCATTTCCCGAATAGCACGTTGTTCCTAACGTAGCAGGCTATTTTATTGCTGTGAAATGTAAATCAAAAGCCAAAAATTGGTTTACAATCTGGACACGTCGAACACGGAAACGAAATCTAATTTGGTAGTCCACTTCATGTTATTCCATAGAAAAAATCTGTGCCTGAAAGTCGCAGCAATCCAACTTTTGAGCATTATCTGGTTTGGCACTTGGGCTGAATTGTTTGCAGTTCAAGAGACACAAGTCCATTTTGGCAACGGTGTCCACAATGGCTGGGTTGATCAGACGTCCGCCGTGATTTGGACTCGAACAACAGCTACTCCCGGAAACAACTGGGATGGGCCAGACTTTCTCGTGCCAAACAAACCAGCGTTTATCGAAGGTTCCGGAAACAGCAAACTGCAACTTTCGAGTCAACTTCCCGAGGGAGGGAACTTAAATGAAATGCTGGGAGCTTGTCCCGGGATTGCGTCAAAAGTCACATTGTTCTGGCGAATTGCGGACGCAAAAATACAGTTTCAATCCGCTGGCGAGCGAACAACAACGGGGGCAAACGACTTTTGTGCACAATGGAAACTAACAGGACTGAAACCGGGAACGCAATATGAAATCCGATTGGTAGCAGCCGGCGACAAAGCGAGCGAAATAAGCGGACATTTCCAGACGGCAACTGATCCGACCGAAATCAAACCATTTGGCTTTTGCATGACAACTTGCCACGACTTTGTGCGTCGGGATGATAACAAACGCGGGCACAAGATTTACTCAGCGATGACCAAATTAAATCCTGATTTCATGGTTCACGCCGGCGACATCGAATATTACGACAAACCAAAACCCTTTGCATGGACCATTCCGCTGATGCGTTTCCATTGGAATCGAATTTTTGCATTGCCAGCCAATCGCGACTTCTTTGCCAATCACACAACTTATTTCATGAAGGACGATCACGACACGCTCAAAGACGATTGTTGGCCCGGCCAGACCTATGGCTCCGTGTCATTTGAAGAGGGGCGTAGGCTATTTGCCGAAGAACAATTTCCGTCGAATGAATTGCCGTTCAAAACTATTCGTTGGGGGAGAGACATTCAAATCTGGCTACTGGAAGGCCGTGATTTCCGAACCCCAAATAAGCAAGCTGACGGTCCTGAAAAGACCATCTTAGGTAATCGTCAAAAGAATTGGCTATGCGAAACGCTCGCAGCTTCCAATGCCCGATTCAAACTTGTATTCAGTCCAACTCCCATCGTCGGGCCTGATCGCGCCAACAAGAACGACAACCTTGCCAACTCCGGTTTCTCGCACGAATCTTCGGAGCTTCGCCATTTTTTTGCTACTCAACCGGGTGTGATAGTTTTATGTGGCGACCGGCACTGGCAATACGCTTCGCGCGATTCCGAAACTGGTTTATGGGAATTCGGCTGCGGTCCGGGAAGTGAGCATCACGAGTTGGGCTGGAAGAAAGGTGACGTGCGCCCAGAACACGAATTCCTGCGTGTTGCCGGCGGCTTCTTATCAGGCGAAATCACTTACGAAGGTGACACACCTAAACTAGCCCTTCGCCACCATTCAGTTGATGGCGCGATTGTTAATGAAATCTCCGACATAATAAAATAGTAAAACAACTGGTCGAACAGCCATCTCAATCACGCTCAAATCACACCAAGATTTCTTTCACGACGCGGGCGGATTTTACGCCGGTTAGTTTTTGTTTGAGGCCTTGGAATGGGAAGACTTGTTTTTCGTAGTCGATGCCCATCAGGTGCTGCAGTGTGGCATGGAAGTCGCGTATTTGGACGGCGCCATCAACAACGTTGTAACCCATTGTGTCAGTTTCACCGTAGGTCATACCCGGTTTGATCCCAGCACCGGCCAACCAGATCGTAAAGGCATTTGGGTTGTGATCGCGCCCAACAAAATTGGTCGCAACGCCACTGCGGTTCTCGGCCATCGATGTCCGTCCGAACTCACCTCCCCAAACAACCAACGTATCGTCAAGCAAACCGCGGCGTTCCAAATCACGCAGCAAAGCGGCGATGGGCCGATCGACTTGTTCACATTTTTTGACAAATCCATCTTTGAGCGATTCCGATTGATTGCTGCCGTGTGTATCCCATCCCCAATCAAAAAGCTGAATAAACCTTACGCCGCGTTCTGCCAACCGCCGAGCCAGCAAACAATTGTTCGCAAAGGACTCTTTGCCTGGTTCGGTTCCGTACTCCTCATGGATATGTTTTGGTTCGTTGGCGATGCTCATGGCGTCTGGCACAGACATTTGCATCTGAAAAGCCAATTCATATTGCTTGATGCGCGTCAGCGTTTCTGGATCGCCAAACTCTGCATGGTTGATCGCGTTGAGTTCACCTAGCGAATCAAGCGCCGCTCTACGCAAATCGCGAGTCACTCCGTTTGGATTGGACACATTCAGAATCGGATCGCCCTTCGACCGACACTGCACGCCTTGATAGGAAGACGGCAAAAAGCCGCTACTCCACAACGCGTTGCCAACTCGCGGCATCCGCCCGCCCGACAGCAAAACAATAAAGCCAGGCAGGTCGTCGTTCTCGGAGCCTAGACCCCACGTAACCCAAGAACCGATTGCGGGATACCCAATCCGAGCTTGACCTGTATGCACCATCAACTGCGCGGGCCCGTGATTGAACTGATCGGTTTGCATTGATTTGATGAAGCAAACTTTGTCAAC
>JAHEAM010000286.1 GCA_024642765.1 Planctomycetaceae bacterium | reverse complement strand
TTATGAGGAGCTGTCAGCGTGTTTTGATTAACGCGTGCCGTCTTCTTGGAAGACCTTCTTCGATTGCGGGATCTTGCTCGATCGATATTCAACCGCCGCAGCGGGCAACATGACCACCATGCCCAGAAGCGAAAGCCAAATGGTAAGAGCTCCAACCACACCCAACAGCTTCGAAACAAAGGTCCGGTCATCGATCGGCCTTTGGTCAACTACATCGGCGAAGAACAAACAAGAAAACCCCAACCAGAATGCAAGCAAAGCAGCAGTAAACAAAAGACCAAAGTGTGGGGCCGCACGATAAATCGCAAACGCGATTCCAAACGTTGTCGTGATTAACAACAGGTGTCGAATGGAAACGCGTCGCATGTCGTTAGGAATCGGCTCAGTCATTTATTCGTGTTGGTTTGAGTTTTCGGTAATTTCAAGCCGAGTGGCTTTCACATGCCCCTCGACGACCGCCCCAAGTCTTTCGGTCGGTTGTTCGCCTGACCTCCAGTCGGATTGCGAGTGCATTTGAGAATGTTGTCGCCGGACATGCAAGAGTCGATTCCATTCAGCTGAAGAAGCCGCAAAGACAAACAGACCTATAAACGCAATCCCGAAATCAAAATTGATCAAGCCATAAATAATAAAAGCAATCGCAAAAACCTTGGCAACCGAAACGGCAATCCCTGTCGCTCTTTCATAAGGCATAAAGTAAGCGAGCGTTGCACGGAAAATGCGACCTCCATCCATCGGAAACGAAGGTATCAGATTGAAAGCAAACAACAACAAATTCACTAGGATCAAGGTTTGAAGGAATTGGCTCATTTGTAACCCCAAATTCCATCCGAAAACGTTGGCCAAACTCAAACCACCAAACAACATGCCAGCCAAGACGACGTTCACGGCAGGGCCTGCGAAAGCGATAAGAATTTCTTTGCTAGGATCTTCCGGCAAACTTTTTAATAAAGCTACACCACCAATTGGGGTCAAAATGATTTCTTTGGTACCAATTCCAAACCAGCGCGCCGTCAATGCGTGACCATATTCGTGTAGTCCCACAAACAAAAACACCATTGCCAGCACCAATTCCATCCACGCGATCTGCCCCAGTGTTTGACGATCCGACAGGCCCACCAGCAAAAAATACAACGGCGCAAGACCAAACGTCCAGTGAAGTACGAGGTCGATGCCCAAAAATCGGCCCAAACGCATGAGATCCCTCAACAGTCCGCAAACGAGCCATCATAAACTATTTCTGCGATTGAAACGTCGCGGCGATTCGACTTCCCATTCGCGCAAATATTTGACTCAGAAGGACGTCGCGAGCACGGTTAAAACGGTCAAACTGGTCGTGACGAGGAAACACGAATTTGAGGCAGTAGAATGGCTTTCAAAGCCTTTTGAATTGGCCGCGACTGGATAAGATAAAAGAGGGAGACGGACGTCTTGTGAACAGCATGGGTAATATTCCACCATAATAGAATCCATTTTTTCTCAATGGCATAACGCCAGCACATCAAATCAATAATTCCTTTTCGCAAGGGGACGCTGCGTGCGTCGAATCTACTTAGACTTCAATGCTACCACGCCTTTGGCACCCAGTGTCTTTGAGGCAATGGATCCTTTCCTACATTCACACTACGGCAATCCATCCAGTTCGCATTGGATGGGACGCGCTGCAGCCGAAGGCATCGCCGATGCGCGCGGACACGTCGCCAATCTACTCGGATGCGACGCCGAAGAAGTTATTTTTACGGGAGGTGGAACCGAAGCCAACAATTTGGCGATTAAAGGCGTAATGCTACGCGAGAATCCTCAGAGCGGTGGACACCTGGTGATCAGCGGTTTGGAACACCCCGCTGTCACTCAACCCGCCGCCTTCTTGCAACGCCTTGGCTATCGCGTCACCATTGTCCAACCCGACGAAAATGGAGTCGTGCAACCTGACCGAATCGCGGAAGCCCTCGAGCGCAAGACGCGTTTGGTGAGCGTGATGCACGCTAATAACGAGATTGGAACAATCCAACCCATTCGCGAAATTGCCGAGATTTGCCATGCGAAATCAGTACTGCTGCACACCGATGCCGCCCAATCCGTTGGTAAGATCTCAACTTCGATACAACAATTGGATGTCGACCTGCTAACCGTCGCCGCACACAAGTTGTATGGACCAAAGGGCGTTGGGGCTCTCTTCGTTCGCGATGGCTTGGACCTTGAGCCAGTAAACCACGGTGGCGATCAAGAGCACGGCTTGCGCGGTGGGACCGAAAACACGGCAGGCATTGTCGGTTTGGGATTCGCATCCATGATGGCGTATAAGGCTCTCGACGAGGCCGCCGAACGAATGACATTCCTTCGCGACGACCTGCAACGACGCCTGGAACAAGGCATCGGACGCATTCTCAAAGTCAACGGACGAAAATCACCACGCCTGCCAAACACATTGAGTATTGTATTTCCTGGCGTGAATGCTCAGTCGATTCTGCAACGTCTACCAAATCTCTGCGCCTCGACCGGATCGGCCTGCCATAGCAACACTGGTTCCATCAGCGCTACGCTCAACGCACTCGGATTGGATTTGCTTGAAGCCGCCGGAACAATGAGACTCAGCGTAGGCTGGTACACCTCGCAAGAAGAAATCGAAATCGCCGCCGAATGGCTCATCGGCGCTTGGGAAGCTCTCTACTCCATGCGTTGACCTTTCCCCTTTGGGACAGATTTTTCGTTCGGCATTGTTAACAATTCGACGAACATGTACGGGCAAGTAAACCATTTATCGGAGCGTTGGCGTTAATGTCCAATCGCCAATGATGCTCCAGGGATAGGTTCGCTTGTTGCCGGCGACATTGTCAGCAAGTGCAGCGTCACTGGATTCGATTTCGAAGTAAGCTCGCCAGCCTTCACCAAAGCAGTTTCCCTCGCCCAGCTTTTCAGTGAAACCACGAGGCGTATCGTAAAAAGTCTTGGCACGTGACGCGAGTGCGACTCCGTTTAGAAAAAACAGGATGCTCTCAGCGTTTTGAAATCCGCCCCGTGATCCGTAGCGATCGTCGTTGTAAGGATGATTCAGTGCTCCCTCCGGCGTGTTGACTTCGCATCCATTATGGATGTAGAGACTACCGCCAACCTTGTTGAGTATGTCGTTTTCGTAAATCGTGCGATGAATGTAGGAATCCGCTACACCACCCTGAGCCTTAAACGACGGTGTGTAGCGAAAACCATTGGCGATGGGCTCCTCTTTCCAGCGCCAAGGAGCCCCGCCGCATTGCGATTCGAGTTCAACAACATCATACGATCCACTGTAGCTGCTGTTCCACGGATTTGAATGTGCCGATAGACCCTTCAGCCGCGCTGGCGTTTTCAAAAAGTGGACGTAGTCGAGCAGCGATCCATCAGGAAAGGAAACTGAATCACCAAATGACGACGAACCCTTTTTCAAATACTCGTTCAACGACTCAGCGCTGATCAACCCGGCGCCATAGCTCAGCGCCGCTGTTCTGTTTGCATCCGCCACAATACTCGTTCGATATTCGTGGTTGCGATCAAAATAATCAACCAGCAGTTTCCGTTCAAAAGCAGGGTCACGCTGCATCATAGCAGCCGGATTGATTTTCGCGGCTGTTTCGACGATTTGTGGCTTGCCATTTTCATCTAGCAGCGATTTTCCATTTCGGTCCCGAAAACTACTATCCAAATTAACCGCGACCTGCCGCGCGTTGATTCGCGATACCAGAATGTCCGGAACAGCCATCGGATTGGGGTGGGTGCGATCCCTTTTGGAAACCTCGGAATGTTGCTGTGCGACACGAAGCTTCAAACGCAGTTTTCCGTTTTTTGATTCTAGTCGCCTGTAGTTATCTTCCTGAATCCAGAAAAAATCCTCGAACGTCGAACTTGAATCGTTAAACGCTGTCGATTCAAAAACCATTTCGTCCTTGGGCCATTCCTTAATTTTGTCGTCAGGCAAGGCCTCGATTGATTCGACTTCCATCGGCTTCTTGGCGTAGATCGATTCCCAGTTGCCGTCCAAGTCGGCCAGCACAATATCGGCGCGCGGCGCGACCGCTTCTGGAACGATCCGCAAGTAATCTTTTTGGTTGGCACCCTTGTAATCTTTTCCGGCAATCGTCACGTCCCATTGCTCGCGGCGCCACAACCAACGTCGTACGATCATCGCCTCCGGAAACGAGCCTACCAGCACAACACCTTTTAGCTTCGATTGTTTGGCAACTTCAATCAGAAACCTGCGCATCGCCAGCAGCGTTAATCCGTCCTGATGTTCGGCTCCAGCGTACAAATCGCAACGAACAAACCGAGCTGCATAACCTGCGGCATTCAAATCGGCTCGATAACGTTCCAGTCGCGAAACAAGATCTGCCGCACGCAATTCACTCCCTGGGATTTCCGACAGAAGACGTTCTTCGACTAGTACGAGTACCAACTCATCATTTTCATTGCTCGTGTCCGCAACCCCAACTCCAAACTCCAACGGACTCAATCGGTTCACTTCAGCAGTCTCGTCCGAATCAATATCCAGTCCCGTGTAGCGTTCCAGCATTCGCGTGACACGATCTGTTCCCTGGGCTTCGACATGGCCGAATAGTAAAAGCCAACTGACAACAGAAATCAACAATACGAATCCCATTCGCATTTTTCCCTCGTCGTTTTTATTTTTCAGGCATTACCCGACGGATTGAAGATCGCCACACCAATTTCCATTGTACGCTTCCAAGTGATGTTCGAGACATGGGTAATCGTCCTTGAATCTCGAGTGGGCAATGCCCACCCTATTCAAATTGTCACGTCCGATCACAGGATGTATTGGACATTTGTGGTATCTTGAAGGTCCGAGGTGCGGGTAACTCGCCGCGTTTACATACATACTGTCACATTCCAGATTTCGAAGTAATTCATCACGCGATCTTCAGGAGTCTTCAGCATGCTCAGAATCGGCAACCAGTTCAAATGCACGTTTAACAAGTGGGTCGCAATCGTCTGTCATGGCTGCCTTGTGTTTCTGAGCATTTCTTCGATTGCTTGGGGGCGGGCAGTTCAAGACGCTCAACTTCCGGCAGAGCCGGGAAGCATCGTCGCGAAACTTAGCGCGGAGGTTCCCCAAGTCCAATCGCTTGTCGCAGGGGCCTGGACCAAGAACTGGGTGCAAAAAGTAACTGATCTGCCTACGGTTCAGCCCAAGAAGATTGACGTCGCTGGCAAAGAAATCGCCGCCGATGAAGCGACTTACTATTCGGCACGCTTTGGTTCGCCGCTCGCGTATTCACGCGCGTTGGATTTGGCAGAACAACACGGATTTCATCCTCAACCAAATAGTCGAGTAGTCGACTTTGGATACGGCAGCATCGGCCATCTGCGAATGTTGGCGTTAGCGGGAATCGACGTCACCGGAATCGATGTTGCTCCTCTGCTGCCAAAGCTCTACGAGGACGCTTCCGGGAAACTTAATTCGGGTAATGTGCAATTGCTTCACGGAAGCTTTCCAGTCGACGAACAGATGCTGCAAG
>JAHEAM010000285.1 GCA_024642765.1 Planctomycetaceae bacterium | reverse complement strand
TTCGAAAACGTGAGCAGCCCAACCCGCCGTTCTCGCCAACACAAAAATGGGTGTGAACATGGCAGTCGGAACACCCATAAAGTGATATGCCGATGCACTGTAGAAATCGAGGTTTGGGAATAATTTCTTTTCGTCCCACATGATCTGTTCAATGCGTTCGGAAACGGGATAAAGCTGTTGGTCGCCTATTGAGTCCGCCAACTTTTCTGCCCACTGCTTGATAACTCCGTTTCGCGGATCAGAAACGGAATAAACTCGGTGACCGAAACCCATAATCAATTTTTTATGTTCCAGCATTTCGCGCAAGCCCGTTTCGGCGGCAGCGGGCGTTTCGAACTGCTCAATCAATTCCATCGCGGCCTCGTTAGCACCGCCATGTAGTGGCCCACGCAGCGTTCCAATTGCGCCCGTAATAGCCGAAAACAAATCACTCATCGTCGCCGCACAAACACGAGCAGTGAATGTCGATGCATTGAATTCATGTTCCGCGTACAAGATGAGCGAAACATCCATCGCCCGCACGTGAGTCGGATCTGGTTCGCACCCCAACAATTTTTCCAAGAAGTAACCGGCAATAGTCGTTTGTTTTGATTCGAATCCGATCGCCTTGCCACCGCCTGCGGCATGATGCCAATAGGTCAACATTGACGGGAAGGCACCGAGCAAACGCATGGCCTTGGCTTCTTGCTCGACAAAAGACATTTCGGGCTCAAGGCAGCCGAGCATCGAGCAACCTGTGCGCAAGACATCCATCGGGTGTGCATCGCGGGGTATGTCGCGCAATGTCGCGCACAATGATTCCGGCAAATCGCGGCAGCCTAACAGCTCTTTTTTAAACGCGGAAAGTTCTTTCTGAGTCGGCAATATGCCTCGCAACAACAAATAGGCTACTTCCTCAAATGTCGATTGTTCCGCGAGGTCCTCAATCGAGTATCCGCGATAGGTCAGGCCTTTGCCTTCCTTGCCCACCGTGCAAATTGCAGTTTGGCCCGCGACGATACCGGCTAGGCCACCCGTTTTCTTGGGCTTGGTTTCTGTTGACATTACAGGATTATCCTTCAAAAAGTTGATCAAGTTTTTTTTCGTAGTCATGATAGTGCAAGATCTCGTATAGTCGATCTCGCGTCTGCATATGCGCCAGAATAGATTGTTGAGTTCCCTCTGCCCGCAAGGATCGATAGACGTTGTCAGCTGCGGCATTCATGGCGCGAAACGCTGTAAGCGGGTAAAGCACTATTCGAATGCCCAGTTCGTTCAATTGATTTGTCGTCAATAGCGGCGACTTGCCAAATTCGGTCATGTTCGCCAATATGGGAACATTGATCGCTTGTGTGAAGGCTCGGTATTCCTCAGGCTTCGTCACCGCCTCCGCAAAAATCATATCAGCTCCAGCGGCAACATAATCTGCCGCGCGGGCGATGGCAGCATCGAGCCCCTCGCTTTCGATCGCATCCGTACGCGCCATCACGACAAAATCAGGGTCCGTTTTAGCATCGACGGCCGCACGCAGTCGATCGCACATCTCGGCTGACTCGACCAATGCCTTGCCAGGTCGATGGCCACAACGTTTGGCAGCCTGTTGGTCCTCAATGTGAACGCCCGCAGCACCAGCGCTAGTGAACGTCCGAATCGTTCGGGCAATGTTGAACGCATGCCCCCAGCCCGTGTCCGCGTCGACTAACAATGGAAGATTTGTAACGGCAGTAATCCGGCGTATGTCTGTTTCGACATCGTTCATCGAAGTCATACCCAAATCAGGAACGCCGTATGATGCATTCGCTACCCCAGCTCCCGATAGATAGATTGCGCGAAAGCCCGCTTGTTCGGCCATCATTGCTGCGAGCGCGTTGATCGTTCCAACTATCTGAAGCGGTCGTTCCGATTCAACGGCGTCACGAAACTTTCGTCCTGCACTGGGGGTCATATGGCAAGTCCAATTTTACAATAGTTCAAGAATATTCTCGTTGAGTTTTGCGAATCGCATTTTGAGCTGTTGGCAATTCCAAACACCTCCCTAATGATTATCCACAATCAACGAGTGATTGGCAGCCCACTAATACGCCTAGACTTTCCGGACTCGGCGGACAAAAAATCAGTCCTAGAGGTTGATTTCCGATTAAACTTTCCGTGACGTTTCCAAGTTGTCGACCTGTCTGAATTTGCAAAAATCAAGATTTTCAAATTGCCACAAAATGCTCGCATGTTTCTCGGTGAAAATAGACAGCTTCGGCTTACAGAAAACGACGAGATTCGTTAGTCTATTTGTTTGGTGTAAAATATATTGGGCCCATTTCGCCACCGTTACCTATGCCTTTATGGGCAAAATTTTCGCGGGAGTGGCCTGCAGAATTTTGGCGATTTTGTCAAGCAACAAATTGAAGGTCTTTCTCAAACAATTCAATTCGGGACGAACGAATGTCGACAACAAACAGGTCACTAATCGAAGATATAGCCAAGGGCAATTTTTCTGGGAACATACTACATAATGCCGCGCCCGCCGTTTTGTATGAAGAAGCTATTCGGTTTGATCACGCGAGCATCGTGAGCAGTGGCGCTGTTGCTGTGAACTCCGGAGCCAAAACCGGTCGCTGCCCCAAAGACAAACGCGTTGTTAAACAAGAGTCGATTGCTGGCGATGTTTGGTGGGGCGACGTCAATATTGGCATGGCAGACTCCTCGTTCCAGCTGGTTCGCAAACAAGCGATTGAGTTCCTGGATCAATGCGAGCGACTCTACGTTCTCGATGCCTTTGCTGGCTGGGATCCAAAACATCGTTTAAAGGTCCGAATTGTTTGCTCACGCGCCTACCATGCGCTCTTCATGCATAACATGTTGATTCGACCAACTCCGGAAGAGCTGCAGAACTTTGGCGATCCAGACTATGTAATCTACAACGCAGGTCAAGGCTCGGCCGACACATCAATCCCCGGCGTCGATACGAAAACGTGCATCGCACTGAATTTTGAAGCTGGTGAAATGGTGATCTTGGGTACGGAGTACGCCGGTGAGATGAAAAAGGGCGTCTTCACGATCATGAACTATTTAATGCCGAAAAAAGAAGTCCTTTCGATGCATTGTTCGTGCAATCAAGGCGAGAAGGGCGACGTCTCTCTATTCTTCGGATTGTCTGGAACTGGCAAAACGACTTTGTCCGCCGACCCAAGTCGACCGCTTGTCGGAGATGATGAGCATTGCTGGACGGAAAACGGCGTTTTCAATATCGAAGGCGGTTGCTACGCGAAATGTATTAACTTGTCCGCAGTGAAAGAACCAGAAATTTTTAATGCGATTCGTTTCGGCTCGGTACTTGAGAACACTATCCAAGATCCCAAGACGCGCGATGTCGATTTCGATGACGATTCATTGACTCAAAACACGCGTTGTTCGTATCCGATCGAGTTTATAGAAAACGCAAAAATCCCATGCGTGACGGGACATCCTAAAAACATCATTTTACTGACGTGTGACGCGTTTGGAGTTTTGCCGCCAGTCAGTCGCCTAATTCCAGCACAAGCCATGTATCACTTTATCAGTGGTTACACGGCGAAAGTCGCCGGAACCGAAGTCGGCGTCACCGAACCCCAAACGACTTTCTCGGCCTGTTTTGGCGCAGCGTTCCTGGTGTGGCATCCCGCGAAATATGCTGAATTGCTTGCAAAAAAGATGATGGAATACGGCTCGCACGCTTGGCTAGTAAATACTGGTTGGTCCGGCGGCGCGGCTGGAGTCGGCGCGCGAATGAGCCTGCCCAATACACGAGCGATCATTGATGCCATCCACGACGGATCCTTAGCCCATGCTGCGTACCAAACGGATCCGATTTTCGGATTCGCTGTGCCAACATCTTGCCCCGGTGTGCCTCCAGAAATCCTCTACCCACGGAACGCCTGGAAAGACCAAAATTCCTACGACGAGACAGCGAAGAAACTAGCGAATCGTTTCATCCAGAATTTTAAACAATACGAAGCTGGCGCTAGCCACGAAATTCGCAGCGCTGGCCCAAAGGTCTAGAAGTCGACCTTTTACGCTATCGTTTTTTTCTAACCGCAAAAATGCATCGTATCAGCAATCCGTTCAGCCTCGGATGTGCGTCCGTCTGCCCGTACCGGCCGTGACAGGACCAGCCTCTAAATCAGGACGAAAAACTGGCACAACTCCCAAGTTCACTTCTGTTCTGCATGAGATTTGGCAAGATAAGATTTCGCAAGCACTTTTCCCAACTCAATGACACCTGCTGTGTTGAGCACAAGTTGCTTGGGTTGCTCCGGCAACTCAAATGCTTTGATGTGAATTAGATGTTCGTCAGCTTCGGCAAGTTTCGCAATATCAGCGATGACATCGATCTTATTTACGTTCTCGTCGTCAGTGGGACGTTGCTGACTAACGAACCAATTGAGCGTTGGCATTTCGAGATCCCGACGACTTGAGTCAATCAACGATTTCAATCGTTGACTTGCATCCTTGCGGTATGGCCCGAACGACATATCGTTTTCGCCCACGTGATAAAATATGCCAGCCAATTCGACCTCTTGTCCCTTTTGTTGAAGCGAGTCAATCGATTCTCTAACGAATTCGACAAACGGAGCATAAACATTGCGTGATTCGGCTTCACTTCCCTCTGGGGTCCAGTCATTGATTTGTGTGCCACTGTGTGTGAATTTGGCGACCGCGAATAACTGGCCTTCATTTTGTTTACTGATAACCTGCGCAAAACTCAACTCGGGACCGAAGGTATCGTAAAACCCGGCAGGCCCCATCGGCTCCCATCCTTCCGAAACTTTGTAACCACCGCCGATACTATAACGGTAGGCAACTGAGGGGTCATCCGTCAAAAGTGCAGCGTCATCCGGCAACTGCGCCAGTTCTTGTACGAAGGCTCGCTCGCCTTCCATGTTTCGATGCCCGGCCAGCACGAACAACTTGATTTTGCTGTTTGGCGGATAAGGCCACTTATCCAACGAGCGTTGTTTTGCCGTGACGTTATTAATCGTTCTTAAGTAGGCCTCGGCGTAGTTCACTCCGTGTTCCAGTTGCCCCAGCGTTCCGTAATGATAATGCAGGCCAACACCCCCACCAATTTCGACGCCGACATGCGATGTCGGAACATATTCCGCAAGGTCATCGGCACTGGTCGTCGCTTTTTGCCCCTCGCTAATCGCGAACATCCGCGGTCGCAGGTCCATGCCCCAAATCGTCTTCGTGCACAACTCGCCAACGTAGAATTTCAATTGAGGCACGTTCAAATCACGGCGCACACAAGCAATCAAGTTAGTCAGGTTCTTACCGTAATTGGCCATGTACTCTTCATTGAACATGTCATTTTCGCCTTGATGCCACATGAAGCCTTCTAGTCGATAGGGCACCTTTTGTTCGTCCAGTTCTTTCAAGGAAGAACGGACAAGATCCAGCAGCAACGGATACATTTTGAATCCGCTGGGATTGTCGGGATTCCAATCGCCACCCAAGTGCGTGCCACCAGCCGCGCACTTGATAATCGCAATGGGGCTATCAAT
>JAHEAM010000284.1 GCA_024642765.1 Planctomycetaceae bacterium | reverse complement strand
CCCCCACGACCCCCAAGTAACTTATTACACCCAGCAAATGGGTGACCTCAAACGAAGTCGACTCGGCAATCTGGAAGCCGAACGGTCGATTCGTCCTAAAACGATGGCAGCCGAGTCTGAACTTCAATTCGCTTGGGATACGCCTTTTTTCGCGTCGAGTCGAGACGGTAATACCGTTTTGTATTGTGCCGCTCAACGTGTTTTGCGTTCGGAGGATCGCGGTAACACTTGGCAGACTATCAGTCCTGATCTGACCGAGAACGCTCTTCTGGCACTCGCGCAATCGCCTCTGGATTTTGATCGACTAATGGCTGGCGGTGGCAAGGGAGAAGTCTTCCTAACGTCAGATGGCGGTAAATCCTGGGAAGCTGCTGGAACCGGACTACCGACCAAAACGATCCGCGACATCGTTCTTTCGGTTCATGAGCCAGACCGCGTCTATGTGGTTCTTTCGGGCAGTGTTGACTCTGATTCCGCCTCGTACGTTTTCGTTTCCGAAGACTATGGCAAATCCTGGAATTTGATCGCTGGTAACCTGCCGCCTGAATCTGCCAATGCGCTGGCCGAGGATCCATTGATGAAGGGCATTATCTTTTTAGGAACAGACCTCGGAGTCTACGTTTCGATAAACGGTGGCGAAGAGTGGGAGTCACTGTGCAACTCACTACCGACAGCACCTGTGGTTGATCTGGCGGTACAGGGGCGAGACGGCATGCTCGTCGCGGCAACGCATGGCCTAAGTATTTTTCTCTTGCCAATCGAAGAGATTCGCTCGGCGCTCAAGAAATTGCGTACACCCTAACCGTCACGAGCAAGTATCTTGGCCAGGGGGTATGAATCGATCGAGCTGATAAAGGCCTCCCAATGGAAGAGTTCAAAGGATGTTTGCGCCGATCAACTTCGAAGATTTATATTTGTTACAAAAAAGTCCCATTGTTTTTGGTTAGGTTCAGGTCCCATCCGAAAGGATTAGCCCGCTTCCGGAACAGGTTCTTGGGCGACGATGGCGACCGCTTTCATTGACCACAACCGCATGATCCAGTGCCAAGTCACGGCAAGTAAGACCGACGTCATGCCGACGTGCAATACTTGCACCGCGGGATAGATTGCAATGTGCCCCAACACGACGCCCATCAACATCATCGCGACCACCATTGCAAAAATTAATTTGGGTTCCAACGCCAGCCGTTCTTTTTCAAGTCGAGCCCAATAGTACAACAGGGTGGATGTTAGCAACAAGCTCCAGGAAAAACTGCGGTGGATTGTATAGACCACTGTCGCGGCCAGTTCCTCTCCCCACTTGTCGCGCTGAACACCTTGGGCTGTTTCAGCCGTGATTGCCAATTCGTCGGTCTGCTCGCGAAGTTGGCTGCCAAGTAACCCTTCGCTGATTAGGCAAGCAAGGAAAACCAGTGAGGTAATCTTCAATCGCGATTGCATCGAAAATGAAACCTTGCTTTCCAAATTTCGAGGGCGCGAGAGCCAGATGATCGTTACCAAAAAAACGATTAGCAAGAATGCCAGAGCCATATGCAAAGTAATAATGCCGGGCTGCAAACCACTTCTCACTACGATGGCCCCCATGATCGCGTTGGCAACAACATCCACAAGGCAAACCACCGCAAGGCCGATAATCCAAGCCCTATTCTGCTTCCCACCAAATGAAAAAAGAGCCAATAATAGCGAAGCGATTCCCAGTGGTAACGATGCCAGGCGATTGGTGAATTCAATCCATGTGAGCACTGGGTCGAAACTTTCTAGAATTGTTTCACGGGTAATCGTATCTGGATCAATTCCCTTCCGCGCTGCATGTGTTTTGAACTTCTCCAAGTCGAGTTTTTCGACATCAATTTGATCAACACTAGTGGGAGGAATCAAACATCCCCAGCAAGTCGGCCAATCAGGACAGCCGAGTCCCGAACCGGTGACTCGCACGGTTGCACCGGCTATCACCAAAACAACTAAAGATACCAGTGCGATCCAAGCCAACCGATGAACAATCATCCTCAACCTTCATTCCCATTGAGTCCACGAAACAATCAAACGAGCAAATGGAGTGGTGTTCGCTAAAATAAACTGCCTTCGTGAAGATCCTTGCCACACGTTGGGAAATCGCAAAGCCCCAACGACCAGAACGGCTCATTGCCAAGGTTGAACCACACTCCACTTGTTGATCCAGTCTACGATATGTGGGTGGATTGATTGTCCGTTGGCTGTTTTTCCTTGACAGACCTCCATCGCAGACATCCAACGGTTGGCGGGATCGGTAGTTAGCGATTCAAGTACTTTTCGCCGGTAAATGTGAACGCAATAGAACGCAACGGCAACGTGAGTTTGAGTTTCAGCATTCGTTTTATCGAAGTATTCCATCGAAAGCTGAGCCATACTGGAAACCAAAAAATCAGTCTCTCTATTCAAGTCTAACTGCCATGCCACTTCACGTGTTACCGATTCTCGAAAACTCTCCTTGTTCAACCGGTCAGCGACAACAAACATCCAACAATCATGGTCTTCCTGCCACCGCAGGAGCAATTTACTCTTGTCGCCTTCCGAATGCATCACTAACGCGACTGATTGAAATAGCTTTTCCATGAACGTTTCTTACTCGCAATTCGTTTGCGCCATCTGCTCGAAATAAAGTCGGGCCATCACTCTTTGCGACTTGGTCTCGTCGCGCGGAAACGAGACGCACCTTTTTAATCTTGTCGTATTCTGATCAGTATTTCGTTGCGACGCAGCGGACCGGGAGTCCAGGGCGGATCGTAACTGGCAAGTTCCGACTCACCCTCCGTTTCGTAGCCTTGGTTTTGTATCCACTCTTCCAAGATACCTTGCTGCTTCTTGAGCAAGTCCTGATTGTCTCGGCCAGCAAATCGAATGACCGCAAACAAACCGCCCGGTCTTTTGGCAAGTGCAACTTGTTCGTTTTCAGGCCGCGGGATGTTGCCTTCTGCGACACTTTTAGAAATCACAAAACTCATTGTGCCGCCTTTTTCTGACGAACGTGGTTCCATGAACACGGGAGTCGTCATGGCTAGTTTTTGTTGGCCGTCGTTACCACCGCTAATGTACTTGAACAACCTTCCGAAACTGCCGTCGTTACCTTGGCGGGACTGCATGTCCGTCATCGCCATCATCAGGTCGGGATATTCGCGTAACTCGATCATCCCATCCGATCTAACGACGGAATACTCGGCCGACTCGTAAGCGTTTCTCGAAGTCAATTTCCAACCTGCGTAAGCAAGACCAACAAGGACGAAAGCAATGACAAAGTACCACATTTTTTTCTTTGCCACCTAATAAATCCGTTACTGGAAAAGAAACTTTTGTCTGAGAAAACCTAGCGGTTGAGAGGTAACAGCGTCCCTAGAACTCTTCCAGCGGCGGACAAGCCACTTAGGAATGCACCCTCGACTCGTGAACCACTTGCCCAATCACCACAGCAAAAGAGTACCGCAGAATCATCGACGAAACAACAAACTTCGGAAGGATTGACTGGGACGGCGTATTTCCAGCGGTGCGCTTGCAAATGATTGTTAGGTTGAGGGTGGATTCCGGCAACCCTCCAAAACTCCACAAGCATTGACTCGGCAACTTCGTTAGGTGCGAGTTCCCAATTTTCTGCGGTCCAGTCCTGACTCGCATGAATGATCAATTGTTCCGATTCGCGAACTCGGCCAGGTTTGGTGCTGTTTCGAGCGGCCCAAGAAAGAAAACTATTATGCAGAAAAGCACCAACCCACCGGTCCGTAATGGATTTAGGAAAAGTAACCATTGCCGCCCAACATGGATTCATTACGATGCTCGCCATCTGATTGGCCAACGGTGCAAAATCAGCCACCAACTCCAGCGTTTGCTCGGCCGGCGCTGATAGGATCACGCGATCGAACTTCCCCAAAGCACATTCGGTTTCGTTTAAAAGCCCTACGCCATCATCAATTCGTACAACCCTTCCAATTCGCGTTTGTGTTTGGATATCCAGATCTCTTGCCAGATGTTTGCAAATCGAATTCATAGTCGGCACAGCAACAAACCGGTCCTCTGAGGCCGATTCCGCTTGGATCGCCCCCTCTTTTAGGATCACGATTTTTTGATCGATACCCAATTCCCTATCGGGCCATCGCGCAACAATCCCATGATCCATCCAAGAATGCACGTAACGAATAAAGCGAGGATCGCGTGCCGTAAAATACTGAGCCCCGTGATCAAAGGTGACTCCTTTGTCTGCACGCCGTGTTGCCATCCGGCCACCAACACCCCGACTCTTTTCAAACACCGTGACCTGCAAACCGTGATCTTGAAGCGTTCGCGCGGCAATCAAACCAGAAATACCAGCGCCAACGATCGCAACATTTGGAATCGGCTCGAAACGTGGCTTTGTAACTTTAGCCAAATACTTTTGTGGATCGAGTCGACTGGCATGAGTCGAAGTCGGTCGAGGGCGAACGGAACCAATGATTTCTTGCTCGGGTTCAAATGGTCGATCGAACTGGCCCAGGCACCACAAGATACCGCCGTACGAAGCCGGATCTCGCCCGTCGAGTGCATAGCGATGATTGAGGTCGATGATTGTCGCCAGTGCCTCCTGCGGAGACCGCTTCCAATTCAAGATGGCTTTGCCCCAGGTCATCCGCACGTTGTTGTGCAATTCACCTTGCATGAGAAGTGACTTTTGAGCGGCATTCCAAAACTCATCGTTCGTTTCACCGCGAGCCAATTGCTCCCAAGCATAGATTTGCTGACGATCATCGGAAGCATGACGAGCTAATGTCTCCTGCGCCCAATTGGGTAACGCTGACCACCTATCGTGGTCGTCTCGGTAGAAACAAAACGCATAGGCCAACTCGCGCCAAACCAACAGTTCATCGAGGTACTTTTTGGCTCCCGCATTGTTGATCGCTGCGACTTCACGAGCGATTCGAAATGGCGAAACCATTCCGTAATGCAGATACGGGGACATGCGACTGACGCCGTCCTGCAACGCATCGTTTCTTTGGTCGGCATAGTGAACCAAGCCATTCTCTTTAAATGTGCTCCACCGGTGATAACCTGCATTACTTCCACCCACCGTGTCGACGACTGGACCAATCGAATGATCGATCTCACACCGGGATATCAACTCGGCAATATCGGCGGATTGAAGGTCGATGGGTTCAAATGTCAGCTTCGCCATGTCAAACGACTTTACCGTTTCCTTTGGTTCCAGCCACGACTTGGTTAGCCGTTCCGCATAAAGCCCGTTGGTAGCCGAACGAAACTCAAACGCACGCGTGTATGGCTTTTTGAGAAGTTGCATTGGAACTACGCAAGCAGTATCGACACAAACAATCGGAGTTTCTGTTTGACGTCGCAAAACGTTCAAGAAACGCCGAGGGGGATCGACTGGCATATCTTCCGTAACCACCACACTCGCCATGTTCGACAGTGTTAACAAATGCGATCGACGATCGTCGCGATTGGAAAGGTGAAACGCATAACAAATTCCTTGCTGCAAAAGCTGTCGTTGAACGTCGC
>JAHEAM010000283.1 GCA_024642765.1 Planctomycetaceae bacterium | reverse complement strand
CAATTGCCTACGCAGTCAAAGGCTTGCAGCGAGTTCGGGATAAATACGGTGCTGATTCACTCGGTTTCATTTCTTCTAGCCGCTGTACGGGCGAAGAGAATTACTTAATGCAAAAGCTCTCACGAGCGGCTTTTGGTACGAACAATATTCACCAGTGTGCCGCCACGTGACACGCACCTACCGTCGCCGGTCTGGTGACTATGTTTGGTGCGGGTGCTATGACGAATTCGATCGATGAAATACGCGATACAGAAATGATGTTTGTCATTGGCAGTAATACTAGCGAGGCTCATCCCATCATCGCGATGGAAATGAAGCGTGCCGTCCAACGCGGTTCCCGTTTGATCGTTGCCGACCCCCGCGAAATTTTCATGGCCGAGATAGCAGAGAAACATTTGCAGTTGCGACCTGGAACTGACGTCTGGCTACTCAATGCCATGGCTCACGTAATCATCGAAGAAGACTTAGTGGATCATAACTTTATCAAGAACCACACTGAGGGTTTCGAGAAAGTCATCGAGGCTGTCCGAGATTACACACCGGAAGAGGCCGAAAAAGTAACAGGTGTCCCAGCCGATGATATTCGTCATGTTGCTCGTTTGTACGCCACGACGGAGAAGGCTGGGATTTATTACACGCTTGGGATCACCGAGCATACGCATGGTACGGACAACGTCTATTGCCTGGCGAATTTGGTGTTGATGACCGGTCACTTGGGCGTTCCCTCTGCGGGTATGAATCCGTTGCGCGGACAAAACAATGTTCAAGGCGCTAATGACGCGGGTGCGACGCCAATCTATTATCCCGGTTATCAAAAGGTTTCCGACGAAAAAGTTCGCAAAAAATATGAGAATGCTTGGGGGTGCGATCTTTCGCCACACGATGGGTTGAATCTAAATGTCATGATGAAGGCCTTGCAGAAGGGCGAGATTCGCGCTTTGTACGTGATGGGCGAAGACATTGTGATTAGTGAACCCAATGTCAGTGCGGTTGAAGAGGGACTCAACGAACACTGCGAATTCATGATTTGCCAAGAGATATTCCACAACGTCACTACCAGTTTTGCCGACGTCGTTTTTCCGGGGGCCTGTTTTGCAGAGAAAGACGGCGTTTTTACAAACAGTGATCGCCGTGTGCAGCGCGTACGCAAATCAGTGAATCCGCCAGGTGAAGCACGAGCGGACTGGGAAATCCTCTGCGATTTTGCGAGGGCAGCAGGCTATCCAATGCCGAATTATTCTGGACCGGAAGAAATCTACGATGAGATGGTCTCGCTCATTCCGCGGATGTCGGGTATCTCACATGAACGTCTCGATGCACGCCCCCGTGGCTTGCAATGGCCATGCCCAGATACAACTCACGAGGGAACGCGGACACTGCACGAAGGTGCGCCTATGATCGGCAAGGCCCAGTTTCAAGGCGTTTCCTATCGCCCAAGCGCCGAATTGCCAGACGCTGAATACCCATTAGTGCTTTCGACGGGTCGAACGCTGTTTCATTACAACGCCGCCACCCAAACCCGACGTGATTCCGGTCCTGTGATCAAACAACCAGGGAACTTCATTGAGGTTCACCGCTATGATGCGAAACGACTGGGAATCGAAGACGGGCAGATGGTGAAAGTCGCATCCCGTCGCGGCAAAGTAGAAGCCAAGGCCTGGGTGTCGCCGCGCGTCCGCCCTGGTTGTGTTTGGATGCCAATGCACTTCGCCGAATCCCGTGCGAATTTGCTTACAGTTGATGCAGGTGATCCCGTTACTCAAACCGGCGAATATAAAGTCTGCGCCGTGCGCATCGAAACGTAAAACAAACTTGTTCGCGAATCGGCACAATTCACTTGCGAACCACCAATGATGATTTTGGTTAAATTCAAGCTCGAGGCGCGAATATAAGATAATCGTATTGCGTTCCGGCGAAATAACGAATGCGGTCAGAAATTTATACGCTTGCATCACGTCATGAAATCATCACTCCCGACGATTATCTCATTTGTTTTTCTCTCCATTTCAGTTTTTTGTGGATGTGAACCTCCCGCTAACATTTCAAAAACGGCGCCTTCAGAAAATAACGGCTCGTCATTCTTGAAGCATGCCAACACAAGTAAACGCTTTCGCTTCGAGCGCCCAGCCATGGGTGTTTTGTTTAAGACCACAATCTACGCCCCCGACAAGAAAGCTGCGGATGAGGCGTTTGAAGCGGCTTGGCCTGCAGTGATTGCATTTGACAACGCATTGAGTGATTACAAAACCGATAGCGAAATCAATCGACTTAGTCGCTCGTCCCCACACGCCCAATTTGTCCCCATCTCAAATGTCTTGCGGCAATTGTTGACGCGCAGTCTCGAGCTCTCGGCAACGACTCGTGGGGCTTTTGATGTTACAGTCGGTCCGATCAGCCATCTCTGGCGCGCCGCGATCAAACGTAATCGATTGCCTGATCAAAAAAAGATTGATCTTTCATTGCCAAGCGTCGGTACAAATAATCTCGAACTCAACGAGCAAGGCGTTCGACTATTGCAAGGAGGCATGCAATTGGATTTCGGCGGCATTGCCAAGGGCGCCGCGGCAGACGCCCTGTTATTTGCACTCAAGAGTTCTGGCATCGAAGCCGCCTTAGTCGACGCCAGTGGCGACATCACGGTCATGGGCACGCCACCCGAAGAAGCTTATTGGAGAATCGCAATTGGTGCACGAAATTCTGAAAAAACAATGCAGTTGAACATGGGGCATGGTGCCGTCGCAACATCGGGTGATGCATTCCAAGCACTCGAATTCCAAGGGACGCGATACTCACACATTGTCGACCCTCGAACCGGTTGGGCTGTAACTCACACCAGCATGGCGACCGTGATCGCGACTGACGGCGCCACCGCCGACGCACTCGCATCGGCCTGTTGTGTATTGCCAGCTCCCGAAGCCATCGCACTCATAGAAGCCCTAGCTAATACTGAGGCAAGAATCGTGACGCACCGCGAAACGAATATACGAACCGACGAATCTCCGAACAACCCAAATCGTACATCGCTCAAAACTGTTACCCAATCATCGGGTTTCGATGGCTACTTAGCTAAATAGCGTTTTCTAATCAGAAATTATTGCAACTTAGTTGACAATCAACCCAATAAGCCACTTTTTACGGCTCACCTTTGGTTTGTATCGGAACCTAAACGCCAATTTTTGCCGCAAAATAGCGTCAGCTACGTCGTACAAATTCTGGCGATGAAATGGTCGCGAGGACATGGGGAGCATGGGTTGCGCCCTGCCCTTTTTCAGGTTTTTCTCTTTTTTCTATGCAACCAAGTGCACGATTCCGCGACTGTTATGGTAGTCCGTCAAAAAATAGCGGGGTTGGAATGAATCGAAACAAACGCGAGATTCTTGTTGAACTGCTCGTGCTTCAAGCTCAAGCAGGAGATCCGCGTGCAATTGGAAGTCTGGCAAGTATTTTTCAAGCGGAACTACTGGCTTATTCTTTTCGACTGCTCGCAGATTCGCATGAGGCATGTGACGCTGTTCAAGATTCATGGTTGAGTGTTATTCAGGGTATCGGCAAACTGAAGGACCCCGCATCTTTTCGCGTTTGGATCTTTCGAATCGTTCACAATAAATCGATGAATCACTTGCGAAAAAAGGTCCGCGATCGTAACGAAGCGAAGGAATTACTGCAATCACGTCCTTTGACCATTGAGCACAGAGAACTGGGGCCAAATGATGAGTTGGAAAACTTGCACAAATTAATCAACGAATTGCCACCCACAGATCGCGGGACGTTGACGTTGTTTTACGAAAACTGTCTTTCGATTCGTGAGATTGCGATCGTTACAAACACATCAGACTCGGCGGTCAAGTCACGACTATTCCATATTCGACAAAGAATCAAAGAAAAACTAATCATATTCGAAAGGGACAACGATGGAAAATTGTAACGATATCGATTCAAAAATTCGTGAAGCACTGGCGTCCGATAATGCGACACATTTCGATCCGCGGTTTGACGAGCAATCGTTGTTTGCTCAGGCACTACAGCTTTTTCAAGGCCGCAATCGTTGGTTCAACGGGATCGTAGTCGCAGCAACCTTGGTCTTCATTGGCTTGTCTGGATATTCGGCCTACCAATTTTATTGGGCGGTCGAAGTCAAAGAATTGATTACGTGGGCTTCCGCGTTCATGCTCGGCCTACTATTCGTATCCGGTATGAAGATTTGGGCCTGGATGGAAATGGAAAAATATAGCACGATCCGCGAAATCAAGCGGTTGGAACTTCAAGTTGTCAGGTTGGTTGATCAACTACGAAACCAGCAAAACGACCGCTGATTCCGAGCAGGCACAATGATTGTAGGTATTTGCTTTAAATCAGTTTCAAAATCTCGACAGGAAAATCGCTGGGGGCAGCGGTTGCTCCTTTTGCATCTAGAAATTCATGTACGTCGCATCTTGCGCGACTTCGTCTAGGGCGTCGTGGTCGTAGAATAGTTTGCAAATATGATCATTTAACGTTGCAAGGTAGACGGCTTCAAACTGGCGATCGTTAGTTTGAATTGCGGGTCGTCCGGAACTTGGGAACACGTAATTCTCTGGTCCCTTCGCGAATACGATTTTACTGCCGTCTTTAATGTCGTACACCGTAACAGTCAAGTCCGATTGGCCTTTGTACAGCGTCGCGCCTTCGTGAATTGTGTAGCCACCAATTTCAATCGCAACAACCATATCGGCTCCAACGCCCTTGCCAATCGCACCGAAATCCATTTGGTCCCAATCGTTGTTGTCCGTCCAGTTCTCAATCTTAGACGGTGGAACAATATTGATCTTTTTTACGTTTTGAGCGAGCTTCAAACTGATCGTTTTACTGACCGTATAAGTTAAGGTGTCGGGGCCATAGGCTTCAGCATCCGACACGCAAATGATGGCTACTTTCTTCCCTTCCAGGCCCTTGAATGCAGCCTTCGTCTTATGTCCCTTGAAAACGTACATCAACTGGGCCATCGCACCAACACAGCCAGTACTGGCCAATAATGGAACGAGACATACCAACACTATCGCCAAAACGGCTGCTTGCTTCCGTGCAATCATTTCGATTCCATTCAATTCAATTTATGTTGAGACGCAAAAGCCAAGTGAATATCGTTACCAATCCGATCGGCAACAGGACACACAGCCACATCGTCGAATTCGGTTTGCCAATAAACCAATGTCCGCGAACTCCCGAAACAAACATCCAGATGCCTACGCTTGCTGCTAACATCCACAGCATCACGCCGCCAATGTTGCAACGAATCGCATCTCCAATTCGCCCATGCATCATGTTGGACCAACTCGTCGTCATCCCGCATGTTGGGCACGGCGTCTGAAACATCAACACAAATGTACAGGGCGGTAAGCCCAATTGTTGATGTGTACCCATTCCCGCAGGAGCCGGAGTAAGTCGAGCCGCTATTCCAAACAAGACAAATAATGCAATTCCGCCGCCTAGCAAAAGGCAACGATCAACAAAGCGCAGTTGGCGGACTCTGTTTGTG
>JAHEAM010000282.1 GCA_024642765.1 Planctomycetaceae bacterium | reverse complement strand
TTCTAAAGCGTGGTTAGTTTTGGTAGACGGTCGGCAATCAGTGAACTTGCAAGCGACCAATCAATGTGATTGAGATCATCATGAGCACCGATAAGTTCTTCGAGAATCTTGTCTTGTAATTGGCCTCGATGGAGAGTTTCGGCATAAGGTATCGTGTGGAACGTGACCATCGAATAGCGGGGGATGAACTGCGTGGGGAATTTTTGTTCGAGTTGGAATCCTAATTGTTTCTTCAGTTGAAACCTCGGATCCAACACAGAATCTCGCATTGTGACATAATTTTCCAAGGCCATATCCGCGATTGCATCGGCATTGGGGCGGCGCAAGCGTTCGAATTCCAGCAAAGTGCTGGGCCAATCGAGGTCGTGTTCTTCCAGCAAGTGCATCAGGACACTGCAGTCCTCGAACCCCGCATTCATGCCTTGGCCGTGAAAGGGAACTATTGCGTGGGCTGCATCACCGAGCAGGCAAGCGACGCCTCCGTCCGTCCACTTCGTGCAGCGCACAGTACCCAAGACGCCTGTCGGATTCTCGAAGAAATCGTCCCCGAGATTTGGGATTAGCTCTGCTGCATCGGGGAATTGTTCGCTAAAAAACTGTTCGACGGTTTGGCGATCAGTGAGATGCTCAAAACTGGGCGTTCCATTCTTCTGCAAAAACAATGTGACCGTGAAGCTACCGTCTAAATTTGGTAGCGCGATCAGCATGTAGCCATGACGTGGCCAAATGTGCAACGCATTTTCTTCAATAAGATAGGTTGCTTTCGGGCCGGCGGGAATCGTCAATTCCTTATAGTCATGATCAAGCCAGTCTGTTCGCCAAGTGCCTCCGCCTCGTGCTACAACAGCATCTCGAACCTCAGAATTTGCGCCGTCGGTCCCAATTAGAACTTTATAACGATGTTCCCATGTATCACCCGTCGAGTGATTTTTCAGTGTGACCGTTTGATTTTCAAGATCTACCGCCGTACATTCACAATTGAAGTGAAATCGAACGTTGTCGGAGTCTTCGGCCGCGGTCAGCATTCGTTCGTTCAAAAAGCCTCGAGAAACAGAATAGATGACTTCATGCGGGCGTTGGCCATAAGGTGAAAACTCCAAGTCTTGGCCCAGTGGATGCAACATTCTGCCGGCCATTGGAGTCAACAACGACTCCACATCGTCGAAGAGTTCCGCTTGTTTAAGAGCTGCAATTCCACGTTTGGCCAAAGCCAAGTTGATGGAACGTCCCGCCGACATTTTGTTGCGGCGCATATCCGGTCGTTTTTCGAAAACGGTTACTTTGTAACCACGCCGACCGAGCATCGTAGCTAGAAGGGCCCCGACCAGTCCTCCACCAACAATTGTGATTCCCATTTGTTTCATGAGTGGTCCAAAAGAATGCTCGCCAGCGTTTCCACAAAATATTTGATTTCGACAAATCGATTGTACAGTGGCACAGGCGCCGTTCGGATCACGTTTGGTTCACGCCAGTCTGTTTCAATACCCGCAGAATCAAGTTTTCCCTTAACGGATTTTCCGGAGACGTTTGGTGAAAGCACTTGCAGCGAGAGTTGACATCCGCAAGCAATCTTATCATTTGCAGCAGGTGTCAGGACATGAATCGTGTCACCCAAGCGTTCATTCAGCAAATTTCGAAAGTATTGATTGATGCGTTGCGTTCGTTCCGCGAGTGGTTCCATCCCCCCTGCCCTGCGAAACACATCGAGTGAGGCCCTAATCGCGGCTAAGGAAAGGATCGGAGGGTTGCTAAGCTGCCAGCCCTCCGCAGTTGGAATCGCCTGGAAGTTGTTTTCCATCAAAAATCGAGTCTGTTTGTCGTGGCCCCACCAACCGGCAAGCCGCATCAGTTCCGTATTCGTCGCGTGTCGACTGTGAACGAAACAACCGCCCACTGAGCCGGGGCCGGCATTAAGGTATTTGTAAGAACACCAAACAGCAAAATCCGGACCCCAGTCATGTAGTTGCAATCGCAAATTGCCCGCTGCATGCGCCAAATCAAAGCCAATGCAAACATCATTCTCTCGGGCCACTTGTGCCAGTCGCTGCATGTCAAAAACTTGGCCTGTGTAATACTGAACACCCGGCAACAAAATTAGGGCAAGTTCATCTCGCTGCTGTTCGATCAATTCACAAATCGAATCCATGTCAAATAGCCCATTCGAGTTGGGCGCGACGACATGCAGACAATCTTCAGGAGCAAGGCCGTGCCATTTGATTTGAGATTCGACCGCGTAGTGGTCTGATGGGAACGCGTGGCCTTCGATCAATATTTTTCGTTTGCGGCCAGTTGGGCGATAGAATGTCGCCATCATCAAATGTAAGTTCGTTGTCAATGAATTCATCATTACGACTTCTTCATCGCGAGCGCCGACTAAGAAAGCCATCGCAGATGTCAAGAACTCATGGTAGGGCATCCAAGGAAATCGTCCGGTGAAATGACCTCGCACTCCCAGGCGCTGCCAATTCTCAAGTTCCTCGTTGAGTAACTCCGCGGTACGTCGCGGCTGAAGGCCCAAGGAATTGCCAACGAAATAAGTTCGCGGTTGGCGGTCTGGCGTTTCTGGAATGTAGAACTCGTCACGGAATCGACTGAGCGGGTCGGCCTCGTCGAGTTCTTTTGCCGAAGAAGCGGAGGGATTGTTTGTCGGGTTCACGGACATTCGAGCAACTTAGCCTTGGATTTCAATTGGAAACAAAAGGGGACGCGATGGCGACGCATCCGTATTCAGGGCGCAAACCTGTAGGTCGAGCAAGTATAACCCATCGCGCAGTGCCTCGGGTGCGTAGATCATTTCGGAAATAGTTTGATTCCAAGTCGATTCGTTTTTAGGAACTCGAGTTTCAACATCAACCGACCAAAATAAGCAGTGGTTACTCAATCGCCCCTTGTCTTGCATCCGATCGACGGAAGGCAGATCGAGTAAAAGGTGTTTGAATTGAAACTCAAGGATCAGCGTCATCGCGTTGTTGGTCAAAAACGGTGGCGGCGAATCGAAACTATATTCACGCGATCTTTTCGTTTCGTCATTGGGCAGCGTTCGAATAATGAGAGCTTCGGGGCGGCAAAATTGTTTGTCCAAATCCACCGAGTCTAAGATCGCCTTGAGACGTTCAGCTGTGACGATTTTGTCGTTGGGCGCCAGCGGCGGATCGTACGTTTCGACGCAGTCGTTTGCAGAATCACACTCGACCGTGATGAGTTGTGCCAACAGGGGGCCATGTCGTAAAGTTTTACCAATAAAGTAATCGCCGCGAACTATGTGAGCCATTGTCTCGGTGTGCGTCCCGTTGCAATGTGGAATCACTGTGAGCACATCGACGTTACAACTACCGCCACGCGTGGTGTTTCCGACAAAGCCGTCGGCTTCGTAGTCCCGTCGCGAGGCATCCGGCGTCGCGAAATGGTTTGGCTGGTCGTCAGCAAAAGTCTGATTGATCGCAAGCGAAACACCAGCGTCCGAGCGGACCAATGCGGTTTTGCCAGCGTGTTCAAGTTTTATTTGGAAATTGGCCATTCGATTCCAGTTGCTAAAATGATGACGTGGATAAATTATAAAGCAAGAATACATCCTTCGCACGGTAGTGAATGGGCAGAGGGTTCCTTGTCTGATTGCAAGACGGTAGATTGAAGGTATTTGGCATTGGTCGAGTGGAACGATGAACTTGGATTTGACGCAAAAGCGAGCTATTGTGTGTGGTAGTTCTCAAGGCATTGGGTTGGCGGCCGCGGTGGAGCTTGCCGAGTTGGGGGCCGAAGTGACATTGTTTGCCCGCAATGCGGAATCGCTTGAGGCAGCTCGTGTCGGCCTGCCATCAACGCAGGGGCAAGTTCACCAAACCTTGGTTGCCGATTTTTCGAAACTCGAAACAGTAGAAACGGCCATTGGGACCTGGCTTTCTCAAAACCGTGCCTGTCATATTCTTGTAAACAATACAGGTGGACCACCGGGCGGGCCCGTTTTGGATGCGAACGCAGCAGAGTTTGTGAATGCATTCAGTAATCACTTGCTGGTCAATCAAATGCTTGTACAGAAGATTGTGCCCGGAATGAAACACGAATCGTTTGGCCGAATTGTCAACGTGATTTCAACAAGTGTGAAACAACCCATCGCAGGACTTGGGGTTTCCAATACGATTCGTGGAGCGGTCGCAAATTGGAGCAAGACTCTGGCGACGGAACTGGCTCCATTTGGAATCACCGTGAATAATGTTTTGCCAGGCGCGACGCGAACCGCACGGTTGGATGCAATCGTTGAATCGGCGGCATCAAAAAAGAAATCTTCCAAAGACGACGTCGAGTCCGCAATGTTGGCTTCGATTCCTGCACGCCGGTTTGCAGAAGCCGATGAAATCGGGCAAGCGATTGCATTTCTTTGCAGTCCATCAGCGGGCTACATTACTGGGATCAATTTGCCGATTGATGGAGGGCGGACGCAATGTCTGTAGGTTCGATACGATCGTTTGTCGGTGGCGACTTCATTGAGCCCTCTAGCGGCGAATGGCTAGAAAACTTCGAACCAGCTACAGGCAAGGTTTATACCAAGATCGCGAATAGCAATGCCGCAGATGTGGACGCTGCAGTTGAGGCAGCGCAGACTGCGGCTGCAGCTTGGGGGCAGTCGTCTATTGAACAACGGTCGACTTGGCTAAAGCGTTTGGCAGCTGGCGTTGAGCATCATCTCGAAAAATTTGCGGCCGTTGAATCTCGCGACAGTGGCAAGCCAATGAGTCTGGCGCGGCAAATCGAAATCCCGCGCGCTGTATTGAATTTGCGATTCTTTGCGAGTTTGATCGTTGGATCAGCCTCGTCGGCACACGATAGTCCGATGGGAATTAATGTCTCGCTGACTTCGCCGTGGGGTGTTGGTGGTACAATTTCGCCTTGGAATTTGCCGCTTTATCTTTTTACCTGGAAGATTGCTCCCGCTTTGGCCGCAGGTAATTGTGTGGTCGCAAAGCCATCGGAGTTGACACCGGCGACGGCCTTTTTGTTGGCCGAAGTTTGCAAAGAAATTAACTTTCCCGCAGGGGTCTTGAATATCGTCCAAGGAACTGGAGTGAGTGCTGGTCAAGCGATTGTTGAACATCCCGACATTCCGGCGATTTCATTTACCGGCGGTACGATTACGGGAAAGAAAATAGCGTCGACGGCTGCGCCGATGTTCAAGAAAGTTTCATTAGAGCTTGGGGGGAAGAATCCTAATCTCATCTTTGCCGATTGTGATTATGACAAAATGTTGGCGACGACTGTGCGCAGTTCCTTTCAAAACTCCGGACAGATTTGTTTGTGCGGGTCGCGGATTTTGGTCGAACGCTCAATCTATGATCGATTTACAGAGGACTTTGTCAAAAAGACGAAGGCCTTGATTGTTGGTGACCCGGCCGACGAGGCCACCCAAATGGGTGCCGTTATCAGCGCGGCGCACCAAGCGAAAATTCTTGGGGCCATCGCAAGAGCAATCGATGAGGGGGCCGAGTTGCATTGTGGTGGTAAGGCCTTGGAGATGCATGGTCGCTGCGAAAAGGGG
>JAHEAM010000281.1 GCA_024642765.1 Planctomycetaceae bacterium | reverse complement strand
TGATTTCGGCTGGAAAGGAAGGTTTCCCGGCTACGCTGACTTGGAACGCAAGCGGGCGTTATATTGATCGTTGGGTCAAGCTCGTGCCAGGCGAAAGCAAATGTGTATTTCTTCGTGGCGTACAGGAACTATACTTGCCGATTGCACATGGTGAAGGCCGCTTTGTGACCGAGAATGAGTCGACAAAACAAGTCATGCAGGATGCTGGCCAATATGCATTGAATTATTTTCAAAACGGCAGCAACGACAATCCAAACGGCTCCGTTGACAACGTCGCAGGTCTCTGCGATCCGACGGGGCACATCTTTGGATTGATGCCACACCCCGAACGACACGTTTTCGCGACGCAACATCCACGTTGGACGCGCGAGGGCCTAAAGGAAAAACCCGACGGTCGCTGGATTTTTGAAAATGCTGTCGCTCACTTCAACGCGTAATTGAGATTATTTGCGTTGATATGAGAGCATGTTGTCTACTTTGATTTTGCGTCGACAACACAATGGCGAATGGCACTGGCGACGATTTCCATGACCTCGTCATCACTTTTTCCTTCGAAGCAATTCGGTGGTATGGGTTGACCGACCACGACATTGACCTTTGTGAACGGTCGAATGAGCTTTTTGTTTTTCGGCCATGCACGTTGAGCGCCATCAATTCCAACCGGAATCACGGGTGCACGAACACGACGAACGAAGGCTACGAAACCTGGCATGATCGGCAACATTTCGCCCGTCTCTGAACGCGTGCCCTCTGGAAACATAACGACCATTTCGCCGCGTTTGAGTCGTTTAAGGGTCTCCTTCATGCCCGATATGGAACCCGGTCCTTCGCGATCGATTGGGATTGAATCCAAAAACGAAATAACCCAACTTAGCGGTGGATAGCGAAACAGTTGTTTCTTCGCGAGGAAATTGCAGCGTCGCGTCGATGATACGCCAACGAGCATTGGATCAAGGTGACTTTGGTGGTTTGAGCATATCAGCGCCGCGCCAGACGCAGGAAAGTGGTGACTTCCGTAAATACGAAAACGAAAGACAGTTTTGAAGGCCAGCCAAACCGAAATTCGAATCAGTTGGTAGCCAAATCTACTAAAGAGACTTCGCTCGTCAGAAATTTTGCTCATAGAATTGCGAGTTATTCTTCTTTCGATTAATTGAAACAACAGATTGTATTTGAATCCTTTCTTGATTTCTTGACCAGGATAGGGTCCACTTGGATGAATGAACATTGAGACGACAGAAATCAAAAATACCTTCGCTGAGGCCTTTCGGATGGTCTATGCGCGAATTGGAATCACGGCGCATGACGACTACTGGCTTGATGCTGCAGTTCGTTCGTTCACAGGCTATGGTACAAGTGTGATTGGCTGTGACGCCGAAGTTGGTCTTGAACGTCTAGTTAGCCCCAATTGCTCTCCCGACGGGCGACCTGGTGCTGTGTGTATGGTTTTTGGATTTTCGTCATCCGGTCTAGAGAAGGCAATTGTCAATCGTGTCGGACAATGCTTGTTGACTTGTCCCTCCACTTTTGTGTTCGATGGGGCGTTGTTGGATCACTCCAACGCGGGTTTTGTTACTCACGGCGAACGTCTCGACTCGATTGGTGTAGGTAGGGTGTTGCGGTACTTTGGCGACGGCTTTCAAAAGAGCAAAATGATCGAGGGTCAACGCTATTGGCGAATTCCTGTTATGGAAGGCGAATTTGTGCTGCCGGAAATGGTGCAGGTTTTTAAGGGCGTTGCTGGAGGCAATCTTTTGATCGAAGCGGAGAACGTTTCATCTGGACTTAATTCTTTGCGTCGCGCAATTGATTGTATTCGCGCTCTTGGCGGTAATACGATTTTGCCCTTTCCAGGTGGGGCGGTTCGTAGCGGCAGCAAAGTCGGTTCGCAATACAAGGCGCTACGTGCCTCAACATCTCACGAGTTTTGCCCAACCCTTCGTGGACGCGTTTTTTCGCAGGTTCACTCGGACGCAAACTGTGTTTATGAAATTGTTATTGATGGTGTCGATGAAGCTTCTGTTGCCGCTGCAATGAAGAACGGTATCGAAGCGGCAGCAGGTCCAGGTATTCCTGCCATCGGAGCTGGAAACTACGGTGGAAAGCTCGGCAAATTTCATTTTCACTTGCACGACCTTTTTCGCCCCACATGCGAATGAAAACAAATTCGAATGTTCTTGTGTCAGACAGTGGTTTGTGAAGATCAGGTTGACTAAACTGATAGGCGGTTTGAGAACGCGCGCGGCGTCAAGTTTGTTCCTTGTGATTGCAAACGAGCGAGTTGGCTGCTTCCGGTTCCGTTTTTTGGATCTATTAGTTCGAATTAATCAAAGCGGGAAAATATGGAATTTCAACTTTTCAAAACCATGGTACAGAAAATTGGTTGTTTTGCGGCTTTTACGTTAGTGGTTAGTGTTTGTTGTGTTGTCACACGTGCGGATATCACGGTCAATCGAGTGTTTAGCGACCACATGGTTCTGCAACAGAATTCGACGGTTTCGATTTGGGGAACTGCTGATGCGGGCGAGAAGATTCGCGTTTCATTCAACAGCCAAAACGTAGAAGTTACAGCGACCGCCGATGGTAAATGGACTGCCGACTTAAAAACACCCGCCGCAGGAGGCCCCTTTCAAATTGAAGTCGCTGCCGTCGACGGCGATCCAAAGATAATTTTGGAGGATGTCTTGGTTGGTGAAGTGTGGATCTGCTCTGGGCAGTCGAATATGGAATGGCCTATCACGAAGGCCGACTATCCAGAACGAGAAATCGATGCCGCGAAGGAATACTCAAGTGTTCGTTTATTTACTGTTGAAAAAAATACATCCCAAGAACCGTTGAGCGACTTCAACAAGGTTGTCGGATGGAATGTTTGCAGCCCCGAAACAGTTAAAGAGTTTTCTGCGGTCGGTTATTTCTTTGGCCGCAAGTTGAATGATGAATTGAATATTCCGATTGGACTGATCAATTCAAGTTGGGGTGGAACTCCCTGTGAGGCGTGGGTTTCGAAGGATGCATTGCGGGCTACGGGTGCCTTCGACCCCATGTTGAAACATTGGGAAGAAATTGAGGACAAACGCGGTCCAAACTACCCCGCCAATTTGTACAATGCGATGATTGCTCCCTTGAAGGGATTCGCGTTTCAAGGTGCTATTTGGTATCAAGGCGAATCGAATGTGGGACGAGGCGTTCAGTACAAGATTTTATTCCCCACGATGATCGAAGATTGGCGAAGGAACTTGGCGGGCGGAAAAGCGTTTCCTTTCTTGTTCGTTCAGATTGCACCCTATCGGTACGGTAACCAGGCACCAAATGCGATGCCCGAAGTTTGGGACGCTCAATTACATACCTATCGCTGGATGGAGCACGTCGGAATGGTCGTGACGACCGACATCGCGAACATTGGTGATATCCATCCTAAAAACAAACAAGATGTGGGTTCGAGACTCGCAAACTGGGCCCTCAGCGATTGCTATCGAGAGTTTCCGCGTAAGGCCGAAAGCTTACCTGTTGTTGTCCCAAGCGGCCCGCTTTATCGATCCAAATTGGTGGATGGTAACAAAGTCCGACTTCTTTTTGACTTCGTGGCCGATGGTCTTTCGGCAAAAGACGGCAAGGAATTAACTGACTTTGCGATTTGCGGCAGTGACGGGAATTTTGTTGCGGCCAAAGCCGAAATTCAAAATGACACGGTTGTCGTGTGGGCGGACGATGTAGCGGAGCCAACGGAAGTTCGCTTTGCCTGGACAGACACAGCACAGCCCAACCTCTTCAATTCGGCAGGTTTACCAGCCTCGCCGTTTCGAACCGATTCGTTTCCATTGTCATCCGAGGGCGTCAACTTTTAGACGTTTTCAAATGCCTATTTGTTAATGACTTTGTTCCCGAATATCGTGTTTACCCTTTCGAACGACTGCGAATTCAAATAAAATAGAATTCTCAGTTGATATTGTTTTCGGCTGAATTATCACTGCCTGTAACTTGATTTGAATAATGACTTCTGCCGATCCAAAATCGTTGAGTGTTTCTACCGAATCCGAACAACCCAAAACTCCTGAGGCGGGGGTTGTCGAACAAACTACTGTGGATGCGCCAACTGCAGAAACATCGAACTCCGGTCCTGCAAAAAAAATTACAATTGGTTCGCAACGCGATGTTGCCGCTAAGATCACAGCACCGACTCGCCCCAAGGCGATTGAGCTGGCGGAATCGAATCCGGTCAAACTGTTCGGGGATGCGGAACCGGAAATCGAAACTGCCGCACCTCCAATTATCCGGTCCACTTGGGGCCTTGAGGGCGACGATGAGGCAGAATTGGCGGCCGCACTTGGCGAAACTTCGATGGAAGACTTGTTGGCCAAAACTGAAGTTGCTGACGTCGAGTTGGAACCAGACTCGCGAGTCAAAGGTATTGTAAATCGCGTCACTGACGAAAACGTTTTCTTCCTTTTGAAAGGACGTTTTGAAGGTGTGATTGCAACTCGCCAATTCAAGGAGCCACCAGTCGAAGGAGCTATGATAGATGTCGTCGTCAAATCAGAGAACACTGAAGACGGCCTTTGGGAACTCTCGCTGCCTGGAGCATCGGTCGACGGCGGCGATTGGGACAGTTTGCAAAAAGGTGACATCGTTGATGCTCACGTTACTGGCACAAATACCGGCGGTTTGGAAGTGACCGTCAATAGCTTGCGAGGGTTCATTCCTGCCAGCCAAATCGATCGAGTTCGCGTTGAGACATTCGGTGATTATGCCAATAAAAAGCTGCAATGCCTCGTCCAAGAAATCAATCCCAAACGGCGAAAACTAGTCCTGAGCCGTCGCGCAATTCTCGACCGTGAGTTTGAGGAAAAGCGCAAAGAAATCATGGGCACAATCGAGGTTGGCCAAATTTTGGAGGGACTTGTCACACGGCTTGCGGATTTCGGCGCGTTCGTCGATGTCGGCGGACTTGAAGGCCTTATTCATATCAGTAAATTGAGTTGGTCGAGGATTAAGCATCCATCCGAAGTTCTCGAAGTTGGCCAAAAAGTCAAGGCGAAAGTCGACCGCATCGATGCGGCAACTGGAAAGGTCTCGCTATCCTTCCGCGATACGATCGAGCACCCTTGGGAAGGCATTGACGAACGATTTCCTGTGAATTCTGTCGCGACAGGACGTGTCACGCGAATTGCAACGTTCGGCGCGTTCGTTCAATTGGGACATGGTATCGAAGGCCTGGTTCATATCTCCGAGCTTGCGCATCATCGAGTTTTTGCGGTCAAAAATGTTGTAAAGGAAGGTGATGAAGTTCAGGTCAAAGTATTGTCCATCGATCGCGACCAACAGAAAATCGGACTTTCCCTTAAGGCAACCCAAGCAGCTCCCGAGAAGAAGTCGGACAAAAAGGAAGTTGATGAGACTGATTTGCCCGCACGTCCATTAGCTGTTTCGAAGCGAAGCGAACCGCTACAAGGCGGTAGAAGTCGCGCATCTGGCGGTGATAAATTTGGCTTGAATCTCTAGCATAAACAGAAGGATGAATGCCCTTGTGTCGCGCAACAA
>JAHEAM010000280.1 GCA_024642765.1 Planctomycetaceae bacterium | reverse complement strand
ATTGGTAAGCATGACCTTCGTTGGCCCACCATGAGGTAGAATAGAAGCGAGTTTTTCACATAGTTCGACATAGGGTTCGTAAGTCGAAATGTGGATGCAAGAATGCAACAACTGCTCGGCCTGATCTTGAATGGCGGCGACGACAGCCGCATTACAATGCCCGACGTTCATAACGCCAATACCTGCAGCAAAGTCAATGAGTTCGCGACCTGACTCGTCAATTAGGATTGCCCCTCGTGCCGATCGAATCGCAACGCCCTCAGTCAGCGGAATGCCTATTGGAGTGACGGCTTTCCGTCGGGCGATCAAATTTTCATTTTTTCCCATGAATAACCCAATTGATCGTCGTGAATTAACACACACCACACACGGCGTGCTTGATATTTTAATCACTATAGCCTATTATCAGCACCCTGCAATCGCAATAAGGTGTAACACAGCATGCCAGTGAATAAAAAATTACCCAAAAAAGCAAATGAAATCTTAGTGTTTACGCCTGCGGAAGATCAAGCATTGGATGTGGGAGCCCGTCTGCTGCGCCTGAGGCAGAGCCACGGAATGTCCCAACGCGAATTGGCACAATTAAGTGGCGTGACCAATGGCGCGATTTCGCAAATGGAACAAAACAATGTCAGCCCGTCTGTTGCGTCGATCAAAAAAATACTCTCGGTGTTTGGGCTATCGTTGGCGGACTTTTTCTCGGACGAATTCGATCACGAAAAGCAGATTTTTTTTCGCGCTGCAGAATTGACGATTGTTTCTAAAGGTCCCTTGATGCTACGGCAGATTGGCAAGTGTTTGCATACCACAAGATTACAGGTCCTACATGAAACGTACGCGCCAGGTGCCGACACCGGCCCGGCAATGCTGTCGCATGAAGGCGAAGAAGCGGGGGTGATCGTTCGAGGTGAAGTCGAAGTCACCGTTGGCGGAAAATATGAAACGCTTGGGTCTGGTGACGCTTATTACTTTCAAAGCAAGTTGCCGCATCGATTTCGCAATCGCGGCAAAGTCGAATGCGAACTCATCAGTGTTTGTACGCCTCCGACGTTTTAACACGTTATTTAATAATGTTGTCGCGTTCGTCAGCGCTGAGGCAACGCCATATTGTGAATAGCGATTTTTTGTGTGAATGTCACCAACGTGAACTTGTCAAGATTTATGGGCAATTTTCAGTCTAACTCGAAAAGCACAAAGTTTGGAACGTTTGGCGGAGTGTTTACTCCGTGCACGCTGACCATCCTCGGTGTCATTATGTTTTTGCGGCTTGGTCAAGTTGTGGGTCAAGCGGGGATCATTAACGCCATTCTGATTGTGTTGGCTGCCAAGGTTATTACGACTCTTACAACGTTGTCCCTGTCGGCGATTGCAACCAACACCCGTGTACGAGGTGGCGGAGCTTACTATTTGATCAGTCGCTCACTCGGAGTTGAGTTTGGCGGGGCAATCGGGGTCGTTTTTTTCTTGGCACAAGCCATTTCAGTAGCGATGTATGTGATTGGCTTCACTGAAGCTTTTGCGCAAACGTTTCCTAGTTTGGCGAGCAACTCGATTGCAATTTCGAGTCTCGTGAATTTAGCAGTTTTTGTCTGCGTTTTTATTGGTGCCGGCTGGACCATAAAAGTGCAATATTTCATTTTGGCGATACTCGTCGCCGCTTTAGTGTCGTTTTATGTCGGAGCAATCAATGATTTTGAACTACAGAATTTTCAAACGAATCTGACTTCAAGATTTCAGCCAGGTGAAAACTTTTTCACCATGTTTGCGCTGTTTTTCCCAGCTGTTACCGGCATTATGGCCGGAGCCAATATGTCTGGCGATCTGGCAAATCCCTCTCGCTCGATTCCTCGTGGAACTTTGTTGGCGGTTGCTGCTACGGGAATTGTTTATCTTTCCCTAGCCCTGTTGTTGGGCTGTGCGCGACCAGCAGATGAGCTAATTGCAAACAACATGGTGATTCGGGAAATTTCGATTTGGCCAATGTGGATCACCGCCGGAGTTTTCGCGGCGACACTATCATCAGCGCTGGGTTCGATGATGGGTGCGCCGCGTATTCTTCAAGCGTTTGCCAAGGACGAAATTTTTCGCTCTTTGAATTTTTTCTCGTTTGGCAGTGGCGCGACCAACGAACCGCGTCGCGCTACAGTGTTGACGTTCTTCATTGCTCAAATTTGCATTGTCTTGGGAGACTTGAATGCAATCGCGCCGATCATAACGATGTTCTTTATGATCACGTATGGTCTGCTCAACCTTGCGACATTTTATGAGGCGGTCACCAAGAACCCGAGCTATCGGCCGACATTTCCGCTTCGCCATTGGAGCATTTCGTTGGCCGGGACGATCGGCTGCTTGGGCGTAATGTTTTTGATCAACTGGGTTTGGGCTTTGGTCTCGATTGGTTTTATTGCGCTATTGCATTGGCTGATTCGTTGGCGTGAAATCGAATCGCGTTGGGGTGATTTGCAAAGTGGTGTGGTGTTTGAGCGAGCTCGCAGAGCATTGTTGCAGCTAGAGGAGCAGACGCGTCACCCCAAAAATTGGAGGCCAATTGTTATGGCTCTCAGTGGCAGCGGTTGGACGCGGGCTTACATACCTATCTACGGACATTGGCTGACGGCGGGCCACGGTATCTTATCGTTGGCCCATGTTGTGACGGGAGACATCGAGGACCATGCCGAACGCCGCAAACGTTACGAGAAAGTACTGCGTGAATTTATCGCCAAGGAGGAACTGCAGGCCTTTCCAGTTGTCACGATTAATCAGTTTTTGTCTGATGGCATCGAGTCGTTGTTGCAATGCCATGGTATCGGAGGACTTCAGCCCAACACGGTATTACTTGGTTGGCCAAGGGATGCGTCGAGAGCAGAAACATTTGGCGCCAGTATTCGTGTAATTGGCCGAATGGGACAGAGTGTTTTGGCCGCGCGTTTTCTCGAACATCGCAATGCTGACGAAAGCAAGCCGACAACCGTAGACCAGCATTGGTTGGTGCCTTCGGGAACGATAGATGTTTGGTGGCGTGGCATGAAGAATGGGGCATTGATGATGTTGTTGGCTCACATGTTGCACAAAAATAACGAATGGCGTTCCAATCGAATCCGACTTATGCGAGTTGTTGAGAATGCAGAAGCCGAGTCGGAAGTGCATGCGCATCTGGTGGGTTTAAGCGCGAGCGCGCGTATCGAATGCGACGTCAGGGTGATTGTTTCACAAGCCCCACCTGCCGACGTGATCCATGCGGAGTCGGGGCAAGCTGCAATCGTACTAGTCGGGTTCCAAACACCAGAGGAAGGTAGTGAAATGAGTTTATTCAATCGCATGGAAGAATTGACGTTGAACTTGCCTCGCGTGATTTTCGTTGAAAGTGCGGGCGGAATGGAGTTGGAATCGTAGGATTGCAACCAACCTGTTGATAAGAATTTAATATTTTTCACGAGAGGAGTATTCAGTGAAGCTAGGAATCTTATCGTGTAGCAAGAAGTGCTACAGCACGCGTCGGCTAGTGGAAGCGGCCAAACAGCGGGGGCATTCCGTAAAAGTCCTCGACACACTGAAGTTCGCGATCGACCTTGCCGAAGGCGCACCGGATTTGTATTTCAACCAAAAACGTTTGTCAGTGTACGACGCCGTTTTACCGCGAATCGGAGCGTCGATTACCTATTTTGGAACGGCGGTTGTTCGACAATTTGAGCAGATGGATGTCTTTTGTGGAAACTCTTCCGCTGGCATTTCTAATTCACGCGACAAGCTGCGGAGCCTGCAAATTCTCAGTCGGCACCGCATTGGAATTCCCAAGACAACTTTCGTCCGCGATAAACGCGACGTGTTGCCGGCGATTGAACGAGTTGGCGGTGCTCCCGTTATCATCAAACTTATCGAGGGAACTCAAGGGATAGGCGTCTTACTGGCAGAATCGATTAAGTCGGCGGAGGCCATCATCGAACTGCTTCAGAGTCAAAAACAAAACGTACTTGTGCAGAAATTTGTCTCCGAGAGCAAGGGAAGAGACATTCGGGCGTTCGTGGTTGGTGACCAAGTGGTTGGGGCGATGCGACGGGTCGCTCAAGGTCAAGAATTTCGTAGTAATGTCCACCGTGGCGGCAAAACCGAAGTGGTCGAATTGGATGAAAGTTACAAGCAAACGGCTGTTCGCGCTTCGCAAATCATGGGCCTCCATGTTGCGGGTGTTGATATGCTTGAGAGCAACGATGGCCCCCAAGTCATGGAGGTAAACTCGTCACCAGGTCTGGAGGGTATTGAGACTTGTACGCAAATGGATATTGCAGGTTCCATTATTGACTACATAGCGGCTCAAGTCGACTTTCCAGAAATTGATGTGCGTCAACGACTCACGGTGAGCCGAGGGTATGGTGTCGCTGAGATTTTCATTCCAGAAGGTTCGAGTTTTGTCGACAAGACGATTGCAGAATCTAAATTGCGAGAAAGCGATATCAATGTGCTTACGTTATATCGCAACGCGACTGTTATCCCTAACCCTCGCGCCGACCGAACGCTCGAGCCCTCAGATCGGTTGCTCTGTTTTGGCAAGCTAGAATCGATGAAAGAAATGGTGCCCAAGAAAATTCGCAGTTGTCGTTCACCCAAGGTGCAACGCATCGAAGGCTCCGAAATCGCAAACGTCGCGACGACCATGGAAACCATCAAAACAAATAAGTAACACGCCCAAGTCACATGACGAAAAATACGAAACACTACCAACGTAAATCCATCGCGACCTGGCGAAATGAAAGCATTGCGCCCGGTGAATCGAAAAACGTTAAGCTGAAGATAAGTGAAAGCTACAGTGGGATGTACGTAGAGATTCCGATTCAAGTTCGGCGAGCCCAACGCGAGGGACCAACTGTTTTTATTACAGCAGCATTGCACGGCGACGAGATTAACGGTACTGGGGCGATACGACAACTGCTTCACGCCGGTGATTTAGAACTGGCATGCGGTAATCTGATCCTGGTTCCAGTTCTCAATTTGCTTGCATTTGAACGCCACTCAAGGTATTTGCCAGACCGCCGTGATCTCAATCGTTTCTTTCCAGGTACTGCAGAAGGCAGTTTGGCCAGCCGGATGGCTCACAACGTCTTTCAAGAAATAGTGCTTCGTAGTGATTTTGGAATTGACTTGCATACTGCGGCTGTAAGGCGAACAAATTATCCCAATGTTCGTGGCGACATGCGCGATCCACAGGTAGCACGGATTGCGAGGGCATTTGGTTGCGAATTGATTATCGATGGCAAGGGGCCCGAATGTTCATTCCGACGTGAAGCCTGCCGTGCCGGCTGTCCAACGATCATTCTCGAAGGAGGCGAAGTCTGGAAAGTTGAACCAAGTATCGTCGAGACGACCATAAACGGTATCAAAAACGTACTACGCGAATTGGGGATGCTACATGGAACACCTGTTATTCCGTCCCACCAAATTGTGATCGCAAAATCAAAATGGATTCGAGCGAAACGTGGTGGCTTTTTGCAGTTCCATGTGACTCCCGGCGAAATTGTCACTGCCGACCAACCGCTTGCAACCAATACTGATCTGCTCGGCGTAGAGAAGAGTACCCTTTACG
>JAHEAM010000279.1 GCA_024642765.1 Planctomycetaceae bacterium | reverse complement strand
CGAACCGCCCCTTCACACACAAATTGCCATCATTCAAAGTCTCGCCTGGCGGCGGGCTCGTGATCTTGATTACTTGGTCATTACAGCTATGCAAATCCAATTGGCAACCGACGCCGCAGAAGTTGCAAGTCGAACGCGTTACGGTTGTTTCCTTCGGCAGAACGTGCGGAGCCTTTTTCTCGATCATCGCTCCCGTTGGACATGTATCGATGCATCCGCCACAAAGTTCACACGTCGTGTCGATCAAACTGCGTTCGCCCGCAGTTGAAATGGTCGTCTCACTTCCACGGAAGGCCAAGGTGATCGCATTCACAGCTTCAACTTCATCGCAGTAGCGGGTACAACGACCGCACACGATGCACAACGAAGGATCGAAATGTATGTACGGGTTCTCATCGCCAGGGCGGCCAACGCGCGGAGCGGCAATCTGATGGAGCTTGAGCGGTTCCGTTTTGGCGACGAGGGCGCGAAGTTCATTTCCGTTTCCGGTTTCAATCGGCTTGCCATCTTCGTCGAGTTGGTGATCGGCAACATAGAGTCCGTAGAGGACCTTACGATGCCGCTCAATGCGCAGTGATTCCGTCGTGATCTTCATTTCCGGCGTGACCTTCCACGCGCAACCCGGTTGCAATCGGCGTTGCCCCTCGACTTCGACTAAACATACACGGCATGCGCCAGCAGGTTCCAGGCGAGGATCGTGGCATAAAGTCGGGATAGTTATCCCGCTACGTGCGGCAACTTCAAAAACAGTTTCGCCCGCGCAAGCCACGCAAGCCTTTCCATTGATTTCGATTTCAAATGTTTTCTGGCGGATGGTTTCGTTCATAACGATTTCCAATTTGATTTCATGTTGAAACGCAATCAGCGGTTGATCGAATTTTTTGCTTCTTACATTCTACCATGTTGCAGGCAGAAGAAAAAAGGCAAACTTGGATTTGAATATGCTGTTGACGTGGAATTTTCTGGGTTCCTGACAGCGAGCAATGACGAGGAATCGCCCCTGACAATTGGGCTGTTATTTTTGCTTGGGAATAAAAGCCTCAGGGAAATACCTTCGGGCTGACTCGAGGGGCTTGTGGGCGATCATTCCCAGACCACAGATCGAGCCCTCTTCCATTTCCCAGCCGACGTCATCGACGAATTCCAGGGCCGTTGGGTCTCGATCGTTCATCATCGAGTCCAATTGCCGGCGAATGTAACGAGTTCCTAGGCGACAGGGGGCGCATTGCCCACAGCTTTCACGCTCGAAGAAGATTTGTTGCCAACGTGCCGCCTGGGCCATGTCGATCGTATCGTTCAGAACAACGACACCTGAACTGCCGAGCATTGAGCCAACGCCTTGAAGACTTTTGTAATCCAGCGGAAGGTCACGGAATTTAATGGGTAAAAAACCGCTCGACGCGCCGCCGGGACTAAAGGCCATCGGCGTGCCAACATAACCGCCAGACGCCTCGACGACTTCATCCAGCGTTACACCTAAGGGCAACTCATAAACGCCAGGCCGATTGACGTGTCCCGAAACGCAGTACAGTTTTGTTCCCGCTTCGGTTTTGCCTTGGGCTTTGAACCATTCCCCGCCGCGCTCGATGATCGCAGGCACACAAGCGGCCGTTTCGACATTGTGCATCAACGTCGGTTTGTTGCGAAAGCCCTTTTCAGTTGGATATGGCGGTTTGAGCCGTGGCATCCCGCGTCGGCCTTCGAGTGATTCGAGCAAAGCCGTTTCTTCACCGCAAATGTAGGCCCCGTGTCCTGTCGCGATTGTGATGGTTAGGTCACCAATCAAATTAGCCGACTCGGCAACGGCAGCGCGAAGGACTTTAATCTCGTTGGTGAATTCACCGCGGATATAGATGAAGATGTCTTTAGCGCCAACGGCGGTCGCCGCGATGCACAATCCTTCTAGCAGCTTGTGGGGCTGCCGCAAAATCACCTCGCGGTCTTTGAATGTGCCCGGTTCGCTTTCATCGGCATTGCAAACAACGTATCGAACAGTCTCAGGTTGATTAGCCACGGAACGCCATTTGAAATGCGCTGGAAAGCCTGCCCCGCCTCGGCCTTGCAGGCCTGATTTTTCAAGTTCTTCAAATATCTTGTCAGGCGACATGGCAATCGATTTTTGAAGCATGCGATACGAACGATCCATTGGACCGGCAAGATTCATTGGGAGCAAGTCATTGGCCGGCGTAACGTCGCGTTTGTTTTTTTCGTACGTCACGAGCTGCATGTCTTCGGCAAGTGTTGCCGGCGCTCGATCGCACTGTCCAAGGCAACTAACGCGCTCAACTTCTTTACCAGATTCGGCTAATTGTTTGGCCAACTCGTCAGCGCCAAACATTTGGCACGTCAGACCATCGCAAACGCGTAGGCGTTTCCCAGGTTTAGCGATTAATGAATAAAACAGACCCGTGCCCCAAATATCGGCCTCCGGTACACCTGTTGCTTTATGAACTGCGCGAACGGCTTCCTCGGACACGCCGCCCTCGTGTTCGAGCAACTCAATAATTCGCTCCCGCTGAGCGCCTCGCTTTTCCATTGTTAAACTCGTTTCACTTATTCGCTGAAGGGTTTTGGGGCGGCAATTGGAGCACGCCGTTTTCGTCAGTGTATATATTAAACCTTTTTTCGGACGCGAATCCGACTAACGTTAATCGATAACGATGCGCCATTTCAACAGCCAGGCTGGACGGCGCACCAACAGCAATCATAGCTGGAATTCTCGCAACAATTGCTTTTTGGACTAATTCGAAGCTCGCGCGGCCACTGACAACCAGTGCGTGTTTACTCAAATCAAGATCGGGATTGAGGAAGCTGTATCCTAAAAGTTTATCGACAGCATTGTGCCGTCCGACGTCCTCGCGAACCACGACGATGTCACCAAATTCGTCCGCAAAACCAGCTGCGTGGATTCCTCCGGTTGCCGCAAAAGTTGGTTGGCTAGATTTCAGTCGATTCGGCAAAAGTCCAACAAGATGTGAGTCTAACTTAAATTCCGTATTAGGAATCGGTTCTATTCCCTTCACAGCCAACGTCTCAATTGAGCTTTTCCCGCAAACGCCACAGCTAGAATGGGTGAAGAAACTGCGTTGCAGCGATGAGAAATCAAAGGGGTGATCGGGCAGTAGGTCGATTCGAATCGTATTTCCGGTTGGCTTGCCAGAATCAGCGATCCCCTTTCGTTCGACACTAATGATTTGGTTTTGGGAGCGAATGATACCTTCTGCGAAGAGAAAACCAAGGGCAAGTTCTTCATCATCGCCTGGCGTTCGCATAGTCACTGAAACACTACGAACGGTGCGCGATTCCAATGGACCAAACACAACTCGAATTTCCATCGGCTCTTCAATGGCAACGGCGTCATTACGCTCGATTCGGTGGCCATCGCGAATCTCGATCACTGATAACTGATGTTCAAATGTTTCTGTTTCCATAGCCCTATTGTACGCGATGCTCGGGACCGAATTAAGCTCAAAGGCTCATGTATGAGTGCTTTTTAGGTCGAATCGGGTGGGTGTTGTTCTATCCAATCGCGCGACTGTCGGCTATGTTTGATTTAAAAATCGGAAGTCTAACATTTAACAGAAACGATAGGCCGAATGAGCTTAGACGAATTCTTGGCTGGCATTGAGGCGAGTATTTCTGAGAATGAAACAATACCGATTCCTGACGCACTGGAAGATATGTTTGTTGAAGCGCGAGCTATTTGGGATGCGCATGATCGTGAACATGCCTTTCGAGACTTTATCCCTGCCGACTATCATAAAATTTTTCGCGCGTTGAGTCTTTTTCAAGGCCGCTTCGACACTTTTTTGGAATGGGGCTCGGGGCTAGGCGTGATTGCAAATATTGCCAGTCACTTGGGGTTCACCGCGTATGGAATCGAAATCGACCCAGTGTTGGTAGAGCGCTCGCGACAAATCGCGAAACAGTTTGGATCGTCCGCAAAGTTCTCGACAGGCAGTTTTATTCCTGACGCCTATCAATGGCGCGGCGTGCATGGCGATGATTTTTTTCGAACCGTTCTCGATGAATGCGACGGCTATGGCGAATTGGATATGGAGCTCAGGGACTTCGATTTGGTTTATGGCTACCCGTGGCCAGGAGAGCACGAATTTTTTTACGACATCATGCGACAATGCGCTGGTAAACATACGCTGTTCATGACATTCGACATCCGAGAGGGTATTCGAGTCGAGCGAGTCAAACAAAAACGCTAGCGAACGAAGCCTTAACTCGCCCGCCTGCCTTGCTCGCTAGCACATTCCCGATTGACCCAATCGAAGACCTCGAGTATTGCTCCACTCGCATTATCTTGCGCAGATTTCAAAATAGTCTCGGGAGCCTCCATTTTCGTTGCGCCGCATGAATCGGGATCAAAAGCATTGTCATCGCGAAAACACTTTACTTTGGCGGAAAAAGCCGTCTGGGTGTTTTCGCGCGCCACTAGGTTTGCGACCGTGGTTCGTTGGGATCCTGTTTTTAGTTATACAAAACGTCGGTTGCCTTTCGCTCAACATCGATTCGGCTCGCAAAGTCGCACACGTCGTTAGTTTTACGTCATCCAATACAGTTGGTACTCGTACCGTAAAACGCAAAACAAAGCTCGGCCCCTTGAAGCGATTGATTGAAAAACCGCCCGCGCCGAGCGAACGCACGCAGCAAACGCTTCGCCAATATGTGCTCGATAAGAAGTATGCGAGCGATCCCGATGAAGCGATCCGCAAACTTCGAGAGTATTCAGCGCTTAAACAATCGCTGGAAATGGTCCATGCAATCGCCGAACTCGCTTTTCTAGAAGGCGACTGGGCTATGCGTCTTGGACGTGCCGATCGAGCTTCAACGATGTACGCCACAGCACTTGTGAGTTCGCATCAGTTTCTGTTCGATGCGAATTTAGATGTGGATCGAAACGCATACGACCCACAATTTCGAAGCATTTCAGACATCTACAATCGCTCGCTGGAACACTTGCTGCGTCGGATGATCAAAAAAGATGAACTTGCGCCAGGAAATTTAGTTTCGATTGAAGCCCTTGATCAAACACTTCAGTTTCAAATCGTGAATCAATCACGATGGCAATACGAAGAAATTGAGCGATTCGAAATCACTAATGATTACACAACTCAAGGCCTAAAGAATGTCTACAAAACTTATGGGCTCGGCGTGCCGCTGATCGGCATTCGAAAATCCCAAGATGCGGCCGCGCGAATGGAGGGCCACTATCCACCGGATCTGACAATGGCGTTTACAGCGTTTTTGGAGTGCGGCGGTAAGTACGAGGCCGGCGAGAATGCAAAAATGTCGTTGGTGTTGTTTGATCCACTTCGCCAAAACACAGTACAATTGGGCGAACGTGTCGTGCCGCTTGAAAGTGATATCACGACGCCAATGGCCTTTCAAATGAACGATCCGCTCTTGAGCACCAATGTCATGGCAACCTTTGCCTTGCTCAACGCCGATTTTGCGAAGGAGTTTCAAGGCATTTACATGCTTGAGCCATACGACCCGAATAAGATTCCGGTTGTGATGGTGCATGGCTTGTGGTCGAGCCCTGTAACTTGGTTGCAGATGTTCAATGACCT
>JAHEAM010000278.1 GCA_024642765.1 Planctomycetaceae bacterium | reverse complement strand
ATGACCTCGGGAGCAACGGTCGACCAAATCGCAAACTTGTTGAGGAAGTCCGGCGCAAGTGATGTGTGTGTCGCGACGATAGCCCGCGGTGCCCGTCAAAGTTAAACTCACTTGGTAATGCTCATTGAAATAAAGCAATAACTTGTCCATGAATAATGAACCTGAGAAAGTCGTACCCGTCGTTCCGAGACCGCGTGGATGGCTTCGCGAATCGTTTATGCCATTTCAAAAGGCGTTGGTTCGCGGTCTGGCCGTGGTGACACCGCCACTGCTAACGATCGTTTTGTTCATTTGGGCTTGGAATACGATCGAGTCGTACATTCTGACTCCGATTGAATCGCTCGTTGCGAATTGCATCGTCTGGAGTGTTGATCAAAGCAAGAGTGATTCCGAAATTAAAACCATGGCGCGACAAGGGCAATTGACGGTTGTGCCTAGTCATAATTTGAATCCACCAATTGCGGAGATCGGAGGTGGTGACAATTACGTTGCGATTAAGAAGACTTGGATTCCTGAGCCTGTCTATGAATTGGTCGAAAATACTCCAGGTCATATGTTGGCTTTGACATCGACGGACTACTACCGGCAATATGTGAAAATACGATTTTTGAAACGCCGGTATATTTTGCCTGCGTTTTTGGCTTTGTTTGTGGCAACCCTGTATTTGATCGGGAAACTATTTGCTGTTGGTGTCGGACGATTGATATGGAATGCCATTGAATCGCTAATCAATCGAGTGCCTATCATTCGAAATGTTTACTCGTCCGTAAAACAAGTGACAGATTTTGCGTTTAACGAACAAGAGATCAAGTTCACGCGAATCGTTGCCGTCGAATATCCGCGGCAGGGAATTTGGTCGATGGGATTTGTTACGGGTGAAGGGATGATGACGATTCGCAATGCAGCGCAAGAGCCCGTCGTCAATGTCTTGATGCCTACAAGCCCGATGCCCGCAACGGGATTCACGATTGCTGTTCCCAAGAGTCAAACGATTGATTTGGACATTTCCATGGATCAGGCGATTCAGTTTTGCGTGAGCTGCGGAGTCGTCGTGCCGCCGAGCCAAGTCGCCAAAAAAGATAGCGCTAAAGAGCCGAGCAAGATTGATGTTTCCACCAGCTCAAGTTCTCCGTCGGATTCGTCGATCATCGATTTATAGGGTCGTTTACGCCCCTACGTCAATGATGACGCGGCCACATATTTGTCCATTGAGAATCTGCTTGTGAGCCGATGCGATGTCCGAGAGCGGTACAATTTCCGCAAGTGCAGCGATGTTTTCGAGTCTCCAGTCAGTGGCAAGTTTCTGCCAGATTGCGATCCTGTCATTTCGAGAGACTAAGGCAGAGTCGATTCCAACCAGCGTCACGCCACGCAAAATAAACGGAAAAACGGTTAGCTCCAAATCGCTGCCTCCTACAAGGCCACAGGCTGTCGTCGTGCGGTGAGGTTGCATGGATCGAATGATTGTTGCCAATGTGTTGCCGCCAACGGTATCGACTGCCCCGGCCCATTTGGCCGAAAGCAATGGCCGCTTACTTGCATCGTTCAATTCTGTTCGATTTATGACCCGGGTTGCGCCCAATTCAGTCAACCAATTGGCCCGGTCCATTTTCCCTGTAGCAGCGACGACTTGATAACCAAGTCGCGCGAGGAGTTGCACAGCAAAAACCCCAACGCCACCAGTTGCTCCGGAGACAACCAGTTCACCGTCGTCAATATTTAATACAGATGCTTGTAATGCGAGGCAGCATTGCGCAGCAGTAAATCCTGCGGTGCCCAAAGTGACCATTTCGAGTGAGTTCAATCCGTTGGGAATAGGAATGGCCCATTCCGTAGGCACGTCAACAAATTCCTGATAGCCACCATCAACGGCGGTCCCGAATTCGGCGTTTTGGATTAGGACATGTTGCCCGACCTCGATTGTCGCACTTCGACTTTCGACAACTTGTCCAACAGCGTCGATTCCAGGCACCAATGGCAAGGACTTGGCGACTCCGGGGTTACCCGCGAGAGCCAAGCCGTCTTTGTAGTTGAGCGCACTGTAGAGAACCTGAACCCGCACGTTGTCCACAGGTAGTTCATGAGTCTGCCGCGTAACGATACCGTACGTGACTAAATTGCTATTCGATTTCGAAACAAGAAGTGCGCGATATGGTTTACTCTGATCCATCAGCTAATATTTCGAAATTTGAGTTCATTTATTGATTGATGCGACGGCGAACGAAATGGAAACCGATGGCGACGAGCAATTGCAGCAAAACTGATGTAGGTTCAGGAACTGCAGTAAGCGGGCCGTCCTTGTGCGGAACGTCTGAGCCTGCGTATTTTTCCGATTTGGCGACGGTTCCACGCCAGGCGATACCGAAGTCTGTGTTGAAGTTGCTTGTTACTCGCATCGTATAGCGACCACTTAACAAACTTGAAAGATAAAGGTGCTCCACATTCCCAAGTGTTGAACTACTGGTGAACAAGATTGTTCCACTGGCGTCCAATAGGTCGAGATTCATGTCCGCCAAGATTGCAGATGGATTGAAAACGGCCGCGGACGCATCGAGGTCTATGACGTTAATATTCCAAGCCAATATCACCGAAAAATCTCTCCATTGGAATCCATCGGCAATATCGATGTTGTACGAGACAGAACTTGCGGGGGCAATAGAGTTCTTGTAATCCCAACCATGATCTCCGATATGATTTATCGAAGGACCAATGGAACCATCAAATTGGCCGCCCTCGAGGATATGGTAGCTGTTGTAGATATTGAGCTCACCTGCACCGAATTGATCGTCCAATCGGCGATTAGCTGTTTGATCCCAAACATTAGGGGTGCTCGCAAATTCTTCTTTTGTTGCACCAGCCAGCAAAACGGCACGGATGACTTGGTTGTTCGTCGCATCCGTACCCGCACCTTTTTGATAAAGAATGGCAGCAGCAGCGCTAACGATGGGTGTCGCAAAACTGGTTGCTGATGCCGGAGCAACGATATCGGGCTTGTAGCGGCCGGCTTGGTAAAATCGTGTCGGACCATACGCATGATTTCCGTTGGTAAGGCCAACCGTAATTACATTAAAGGAATGCGCCAGCAAGTCAGGTATGGCGCCATTGGCATTGTTCGTTCCAGCGACAATCGTGATGTTGTCGCGATTCACAATGTAATCAGCTCGCATGACAATGTTCTGCATGGCAGCATCGTTGGCGTTATTACCGATCCAGCTATGGTTTAAGACCTTGAAGTCTTGTGCAACAGGATCGGCACCCGAAACAAAGTTTAATCTGTTGTTGATCCAATCATCAGCTTGGTACAAAGTAATATTCGAAATGCCATTTGCGATGCTACCGGTGTTGCCGTAGAAATTAGTAGCGACGCTATTGGCATGACCTGAGATTCCGGAAGCGATTCCTGATCCATTCGTAAATGTTTTGCCAGTGAATTGACTTGAGGCCAAATCTGGAAGGTAGTTGCTCCCAACAAACGCCTCGCTCATCGCGATATTGACTCCGGCGCCGTTTTCAAGCGCAACTCCTTTTTCAGTTAGGAGTTTCGTCCAGCCAATATCGTCGCGCCAGTCTGCCTGGGCACTTAGGGAGCCAAGGATTACAAGGACCATTGCGATCGTAAGAAACAATACTCGTTCCATAAGCACATTCAGCCAAGATTTTGGAATGGAAAACCAATTCGATGAGGAACACAAAATGAGGATATGACAACGAGCCTCACTATCCAGCCTAATCTCTACGCAGAAGTTTTGCAAAGTGTGTAGTTATTCGAAAGGTATTCCCGTTTGCTTGCTGATATCCCGTAGTTCGTTCACGACCGGAATGACGAGCGGAATGCCAGTCTGTCCCCGGATTTGTTCTGCCTCTCGTTCTGGGTCGCCGGGGATGAGTACTCCTTGTGTCCCTGGCTGTGGCGTCGTGGCGCGGAACGTGTCAATCCAGTCGTCAATCTGCATTTTGAAATCATCGATATCGATGAAGGCCTCGATTTTCATTGCGCCAAAAAAGTGCCCGATACCTTTGCCAACACTTCGTTTCGGAATCTCCTGGCGCAGCGCGAATGGCGGGGCGAACGGTCCCCAGTTCGCGCCGCTTAATACGCAACACAAAACGTCAACCATTGTCGCAAGACAGTATCCCTTGTGGCCCCCCATTTCTCGAAAGCTACCCAGTGGTAACAGCGCGCCGCCGTTGATCATATCGTGTGGGTTCTCGCTGTCTGCACCATTGCGATCGATGATCCAACCCTTTGGTACGTCCTGTTCTTTGCGCTTGGCCATTTCGACTTTACCAAAGGCACAAGCACTTGTGGCGATATCGATCACGATTGGTGGATGCTTCTTACCAGGAAACGCGATAGCGATAGGGTTCGTACCTAACATTCTTTCGCCACCCCACAGGGGCGCTACCAATTTCGTCGAGTTCGTCATCGCCCATCCGATGAGGTCTCGCTTGAGTGCTTCCAAAACGTAGTACCCCGCGATCCCGAAGTGGTTAGTATGACAGACACTGACCCAACCAGTGCCGACAGCATCCGCTTTGTCCATCGCGATTTGATTTGCTTTCGGCCCAACAACCAACCCTAGCCCGTTATCGCCATCGACGGTCGCGGTGCTGGGCGATTCTCGTACGATTTGAATATTGGGATTAGGATTGATTCTCCCAAGTTGCAACATATCAAAGTAAGTGTGCAAGCGAGCGACACCATGTGATTCAATTCCCCGCAGGTCACTGCGCGCTAGAACTTCAGCAGCCAGTTGTGCCTCCGCCGACGGCACGCCAAAATACTCAAAGGTGCGGCGCGAAAATTCAATCAAGTGCTCACTTGAAAAAACAATTGTTTCGACGTCAGACATTAAATTACGCCATTCTTTTCCAGGACCTAGAAAACACCCAACTCTGATATGCGATCATTATAATCGCTTTTGATTTGGCGCGCGGGTGGAACGCGACCGATCAATCGCTTGACTTACTTTAGAAGTTGCCAGCAACACATCGGCTAGGTGCGAGAAACTAGCGACGGACTATTGCGCTGTGTCTTGCAGACTGCCGGAGAGGAGGAATCCGTCTAGCATGCAGTAGGCTGTCCAGTAGTCGCCGATAGCCGCTGTGTAATCAAGATTGGCTTGAATAAAGGTTTTCTGCGCGGTGATCAAATCCAGATAGTCGGTCTCACCGGCAGTGAATCCATTTTCGGCGATTTCAATTACTCGTTGCGCTGTCGGAAGTATTTCTGATTGGTAGCGTTCGATTCGAACCTTCGCGTTGGCTAGGTTTTGCATGCCGACGGCGGCTCGCTGTGAAATATCGCGTCGGGTTCGTTCAACGACTTGGCTGGCAGCAATGATTTTTGATTGTGCCGCGCGAATATTGCCTTGATTCCAGTTGTTAGTTTGAATTGGCCTGCCGAATTGAATGCCAACGTATTCTTCATCATTTGCCAAGTTGTGTCGCATACTTGACTGTAGGAAGAAGTTGGGCGTTTGTTCGGCGATTTGGCGGTTAAGGTTTTGGTGTTCACGTTGAAGGTCTGCATGTTTTTTCGCAATCTCTGGACTGCTGGCAAGAAGTTGCTCAGTCAACGCCAGCG
>JAHEAM010000277.1 GCA_024642765.1 Planctomycetaceae bacterium | reverse complement strand
AACAGCAATTTCTGGTGGCCCGACAAAGATCAATCGATCGAGCAAAACAACGCCCATGCCTTGGTCAAAAACTGTCTGGTAGGCGATTTGTTCAAACGTTTCATTCGCTACATCCAGAACCACCTCTCGGTCAGGATCAACCCGCCGGTCAAGCCACAAACCTATTCCGGAATTTTTGGCCAGCATCGTCAGTTGCTGCCGCACGCCAGCACCATGCCAACTCACGCGGAACGGCGAGTCCAAAACAACTCGTTCCAATTGATTTCCAGATTTCCAAACGGGCTGACCGAGTACAGGCCGCCCGAAAATGCACATACAGAGTAAACAAAGCAATATTCGTGTCATGAAGCGAGCTGCCCAATTCCTATAACCGGTAAGTTTTGTGCCAATTCCAATAATACCAGCATTTTGCATATGAAATCCGGAGCATTTCCAAATTTGATTCATTGAGCGATCAGTGTCGGGTAATTAGACTCAAGAGAACGCCAAAGAAATTGACATCAGGCAGCTTGTGTTGCCGTTGTGATTGGCCCGCGAATTTTTAAAAACCTCAACCAACGGTAGGAGAGCACTAATGCCTGCAGGATTTGTCCGAACGCCGATGCTGGACAGATTCTATCAACAATTCCTGCGCGATGAGAACTCCGCTAAGTACATTAGTTCGATTAGCCAAGTCTACTGTGTCGGAACGCTTGAACGCCTGGCAGCTCACGGACAACGAATTACGCGACGAGCGGCAGTGCTCGCCATCGGGTTTGTGAGTGATATGACATCAAACGAGTCTTTGGGGCGAGCCTTGCGCGATGAAGACCGGGCCGTTCGAATGTTAGCTGATCACGGTTTGCGACAAATTTGGTTTCGGTCGGGAACGGCAGCTGAGCAAGCCTCATTGCGGAAAATTTCTCGTTTGAATAATCGACATCATTACAATCGTGCCTTAGTCGACGCGGAATCGATGACGTCCGAGAACCCCTATTTGGCTGAGGCCTGGAATCAACGTGCTATTGCCAGCTATGCCCTGTCGAAATACGACCGAGCAATCGATTTTTGCCAAGAAGTAATCTTTCTAAATCGGCATCACTTCCTAAGCGTTGTTGGAATGGGTAATGCGTTTTTGCAGCTGGACAATGTCTCAGCTGCTCTTGAAAGTTTTCGCTTGGCGCTCAACATCAACCCGGACCTTGAAAACGTCCGAGGCCAAGTTCTTCATCTCGAAAAGATTATTGGCGAATAGTTTTCCCCTGCGGCTCGTCTTTCGAAGGTCTGTTCGAAAGTCATTCATCTCGGCCCAAGAAATGGGCAATTTGGATCCCTCAGCAACGCATTTCCTGTCGGCCGGTTGTGACCCGATCGGCATTTGTGCAAAATTCTGGGGTGGCTTACAATGCCATTTCGAATGCGTTTCGGTTGCGCGTTGTTTGTTTTCCCATGATTTGAGATTTACGAGAATGCCTTCGTTTCCCGTTTTGGAATTCATTCTGAAGAATTACAAGAATTTTAATGCACGTGTTACGCGTGATGCGTTGCTGTCCTATTGGAGCCACATTCAAGACGGCGGGAAAATGTTTTGGACGTTGGCCGGTGCAATGTCGTCGGCGCAATTAGGAATTACACTTGCGCCTGCGATCCGCGAAGGCCTTATTCATGGCATCTCTTCAACCGGTGCAAATCTGGAAGAGTCATTGTTTCGCCTCGTTGCCAATGACAGTTACAAGGATTTTCCTGAGTATCGCTATTTCACGAAAGCAGACGATACACGAATTCTAAAAGACCGAATGCGACGCGTGACTGATACGAGCATTCCAGAGGACGAAGCGTTTCGAGTTGTCGAGAAATATATTGTGCCCATGTGGGAGCGCGCAACTAAGAACTCTGATCGCCGCTTTTGGCATGAATATTTTTACGAACTTATTCAGAATTTACCGTCCAAATTGCACGAAGGCGCCGCTGAAGAATCTTGGTTGCTGGCGGCAGCCAAGGCGAATTTGCCAATGGTTGTTCCGGGTTACGAAGACTCTACTTTTGGCAATATTTTTGCCTCGCACGTAAAATTGGCAGAATGCTCGGCTTCCATCGTTAAGTCAGGCATCGAATACATGGCGGCCTTTTACGACCAATACGGAGAAATGTCGAAAGGCAGCGGAGTTGGATTCTTCCAAATTGGTGGTGGAATTGCCGGAGATTTCCCGATCTGCGTTGTGCCATCTATCAAATATGATTTGCAGAAAAAAGCGAAGCCTTGGGCGTATTTCTGCCAAATATCCGACTCAACGACTTCCTACGGTTCCTATTCAGGTGCTACGCCAAACGAAAAAATAACTTGGGATAAACTAACCGAAAAGACACCCATGTTTGTGATTGAATCGGACGCCACGATTGTCGCGCCTTTAATGCTTTCGGCGCTGTTGGAATGCAAACGCAATCCCAAAGAAGCTAACAAGCTTATTGGTGCCAAGCCTCGTAAGGGCCGATAAACCGCCGGAAATTATCGTTTTCCGTTGTTTTCGTCTTTTTTTTGATTTGCGAGTAACATCGTTTTGGTTTCTTCGCTGAGTTAAGTGTTACGAACACTTTAACTTTGACTGGAGACGAAAAATGAAGCGAGCAGCACCAAAATTCGGACGAACTAGTTTTTGCCTGGGAATCGCCTTTGTCGCTGGACTAGTGGTTTCAAACACTGCATTTGGGCAACGCGGCTCGCATGGGGGCGGCAAGCAGCTTGCGGGTGGTGGTAAATCGCTGAGTAGCGGAATGTCATTCAAGCCCGCTTCGCTGAGCGGCGGCAGCCTACTTCAGGCATCCAATCGTGGCATAGCCAAGTCTTCAATTCCCCAATTGAGCAGTCAGAAACGTCTGCCGATTTCTTCTAGTGGATTCAATCAAGGCGGATTGCAGACACGTGGTACCGGAAAACCCGGGGGGGTAAAACCTGGTTCGTTTAACCCAAAAGCTATTGTTCCATTTCAAACAAAATCAAACGGATTGAATCCAACAGTTAAATCGGGCAGCGTGAAACTAGCTACAAGCCTGGCCCCGAAGCCTTCGCTTGGTTCGAAACCTTTCGTTCCCAAGGTAACTCCATTGTCACCACCTTCGTTGCAACCCACAAAAGGCAGTGGCCTTGGCGGTGTCAAAGTAGTTCATCCTAAAGGCACGATTAAACCTGGCAACTGGAAGAGTCTGCAGACTCAATGGTGTCATTATCCATTGCTCGCGCGAATCAATCATTGCTCGTACGTTCGCTGCCATCCAAACTTACACTGGCGCTACACGGATTGGTGTTACTACTACCCACAACCCTGTCATTGGTGGTACGGCTGGTGTGGCTCTAACTACTACTTTGATCCGACATGTTGCGTGACTTATAGTTGGTATTACTATCCTTGCTCGGTCGTTACCGCTGGTGTGACACAACGATTCTCCTGGCACTTGGGAGTGAACTGCGTATTCATACCTGGTCGAGGTTTGGGAGTTCAAGAAGTCGAAGCAGGATCGCCTGCCGAAGCCGCTGGCTTGCAATCTGGGATGGTCATCCTTACAGCCAATGGAGCAGAGTTGGTTACAGAAGGGGTCATGCAATCTGTCATGGAATCGTCGACCGGGCGGATCAGCCTAACGGTAATACCCGCTGAGACGGCCGAGCCTGTGACTATCGATGTTCAAATGGGAAGAGTTGTGTCTAGCAATTTCTAATACCAATTGCATTAGCCGACTCGCGAAGAATGAGATGAGGGTGATTTGCCAACCAAGGTCGATCACCCTTTTTTCGTATTCGGTCAATTCGAATTCGAAAGCAACAGGTAGGAAACGCATGTTCCAAGAATGCATCATTCATACTCTGCCGGCACACATTTCCGAAAATCGAATCAATATTTGTCTGCATTTTTGTCTCTGCTGGCGGATCGCAAACTAGATTTTCTAAGCGAGAAGCAATCATGCTGGTATCGCGATTCAAACCAACATGCCCTGAAACCGGGCTTCTAAAGGTGATTTGGCAGGGAGAATGCCGGTCGCCTTTTTTTATGCGCTCAGGTCGCCGATGCTATCAGTCGCAGCGACAGCACCGTCGGATTCTTGAAAAGTTTTAACGATTACGTGACTTTTAACGAAAGAACAGAGGCTGACGATTCCGATGACTTTTAGGACGCCGGTGTTCTTTCAATGCGCACCGTTCGCGACTGAAACAGATTGTCAAAAGGGAACTCACAATGCGTTCGATTACCCCCCAACGAACCGGAATATTTATCGCCCTTGCACTTGCCAGTCTCTGCAACTTGGCGCTAGGGCAAAACTATAGACAACGACCACCGCAGCAAACGCAGCGCATTCCATCGCGGCAGATGGATTCCGGGCGAATCGTCGCGGCACCCGTTTACGAAGTCGAATCAGGCTACGCAGCGCAACCTCGCTCGCGAGTTGCTCCGGTCGGATACGTACCTCAACATACACGTGTCGCACAGTCCGATGGCATGATGCTCGGCGAGGACCAAGTGATGTCTGGATCGGCAGTCTCAAGTCAACCGATGGTTGGGAATTACGATTCGGAGTACTTGTCAGCTTCAGTCGTCGGCGGTCCTGACAATGGCAGCTGCAATACCTGCGGGTCCGGTGTCGGTCAAAACTACTTCAGTGAAGAAGCCATGATGGACTGCGGTGGTTGCGGCGATGAAGGCTGTACATCGTGCTTTTCCAGTTGCGATCGAGGTGGTTGTCCGCCTGATTTGATTGGGAACTGCTGGATCGGTGCTTTTAGTAAATTGCTGTATCGAGCAGAATATTTTGCGGGTGCTCAAGGTTTCACAAGCCCTTCGTACGCGATTCCTGGTCGAAACGATATTGTCAAAGACTGCGGTTTCGGATTCAATGCGGGCGTTAATGTCGGAGTGCCACTGTGTCGGTTGACCTGTGGTTTGCTTTCGGGACAAATGGGAGTTCGCAGTGTGAACTCAGAGTTTAGTGGAACGCCATTTAGTTCGAACAATCGCGATCAAGTATTTGTGACTACGGGTGTCTACCGTCGGGTGGACAACGGTCTACAGTTTGGCGTTGTCGGCGACTTCTTGTTTGAGTCTTGGTACACAAACACGACCGTCGTTCAAGTTCGCGGGGATTTGGGTTGGGTCTATGCCGGCGGCAATACGATTGGTGTTCGATTCGCCGAGAATGTCCAAGACGACGTGACAGACGGTGTGTTCAATGGCACGGCGTTCACTGGGTTGGTCACGAGTTCGCTAGACAATTACAGAATCTACTATCGTCAAAATTGTTCGTGGGGTGGCTACTCGGATGTTTACCTGGGTTGGTCCGACGAGAAACATGTGGTTGGCGGGATGGATTACGATGTACCGATGGGTGAATGCTGGGCTTTACAATCTTCTTTCACATACTACATGCCTGAAAACGAACGAGAATTAACAGCATCGGGCGGAAATGCTAACGAGGCCTGGAATGTCGCCGTAGGACTCGTTTTCCGTCCACAAGGCCGGGCTTGGTACCGCAACTACGACCGACCCATTCTACCAGTTGCCGACAATGGCTCGATGGTCATGCGACGTCGCTTCTAGAAGACGCAACTACAAGCTACTGAA
>JAHEAM010000008.1:15168-21664 GCA_024642765.1 Planctomycetaceae bacterium | reverse complement strand
ATGACTGGCAACATGATCATGTTCGACCCGTTGGCGTTCTTCATCACTTGGCCAACTTATGGAAGCTGGCTTCCAGGAGATGATCGCGGTTGGGTCGAGTATCAACATGGCTGGCAATTGCCCAATAAGAACTTAGAAAACTATTGCCGGTCATGCATGACTGAGGAGCAGTGCTTGCTCACAAACCTTGAACGCGCGATTGTTTTGCAGCAGATTGTCGAGACATGCGAGTATCGAAAGTGGCACCATTTCGCTTCCGATTGCCGAAGCAACCACGCGCATATTGTGATCGGTGCGTTCAACACGAATCCGAAAAAGATTCGTGCGGACATTAAGGCTTGGTGCACACGTCGGTTACGTGAGCGTAGCCGACCTGATCAAGAAAACTGGTGGGCCGAACGCGGCAGTATTCGCTATGTATGGGATGACGAGTCGCTGTCAAAGGTCATTCAGTACGTCACCAAGGCTCAGGATCGAAAGGGCCTTGATGCGTCGTGATAAATCCCACAACCCGAATACACTTAATGCACGGTGATAAATTTCGCAACCCGAAGCGTGAGCGAGGGACGGACAGCTCAGTCGGGCTCAGTCGGTCGTTGGCATTTATTCGGGGGTGTCCTCGCACTCAAAACTGTCATGGATTTGCATTTGGCGATTCTCGCTCTACAGGCGACTACAGTTTTCTCGCCCCACTGGCCTTGTGCTAGTGGACGATTGGTTTGAAAACTAACGTACACCCAGAACAATCCATTTCCCCACCCTGCCCGCCGCATCCTGCGGTGGGGAATTGCTCGGTACACGCTCATGCAAGTGTAGTGCATCGCACCCTGTTATTCGCAATTCTTGTGGTGATTGCGAGCATTATCATGTTGGTAGTTGACCCACTGCGCAGCCGACGGAATACATAAAAATCTGCGATTGGCATTTATTGGCACATGATTAATTCGATAAACCTTAAAAAGAATATTTTTTCTGTTGACTTTGCCCCCTCCGGTAGACTCGCCCGTTAACACCTCGATGCACTCCCACTACCATTGCGTTGAATAGGACACGACTGCTGCAAACCTTTGCTCCCACATTGCACGCATGTTTAAACCGAAAACCAAATTCGATTATTTCGCGCTGGCTCTTGCCTGCCTGTTGGCAATCACCGCTGCCCTCAAGGTCCACATGCTTGCGACCGATCCCTTTGCAGATATCAACTTGGGGTATCAAAGAGGTCTATTGTGGATGGCCGTATTTGCTGAAAGTTATGTCGTTTGGAATGTGCTGTTTGGATTAGACATTGTCAAGTGGCAAGCACTTTTTGGAATATTCTTGTTGTTCTTGATGGTATCTATCTATAACGTTTTTATTGGAAAACAATCGTGCGGCTGCGCAGGTGCCATCGAAATACCTCCGATTGCTGTTGGGATTTTCGATTTGGTAGTTGTTGGTTTGCTCTGGAGTTTCGGTGCGTTACGCCGCGACGCATTGGATTCAAAATCCATAAAAAACTGCTCGCAAAGTAAATTTTTCGGAACGACGTTTGGTTGCATTGTTGGTGTAGGACTTTTTGTTTTTGCGCAGTCATCATACGTTGAATCTACTTTTAGTTCGATTGGTTCGGCAACGTTGGTACGAACTACTGTGTCGGATTTTGGCGTTCAAAAAGTTGGGAGTGAAATTCCAGTAACCATAAAGTTGAAAAATTTGACGTCAATTCCACTTTCTATTATTGGGATTCAGAGATCCTGTTCATGCATTCGAAGTTCACATCGTCCAATAGCAATCCCACCCGATGGAGAAGCGTTGGTCGATTTCGTTGTTCATTCGAAAAATGCTGGAAAATTTCATCAACGTGTGGTTTTTTATACGGATTCTAAGCGGCAGTTTTCGTTTGCCGAAGATATTTTTGGTTTTTTGGAGGAGTAAAGATTATGAGTAGTTTTTTGATGAGTTTTTCACGATCTTTAGGAGTCTTTTTGGCTTTAGCGTTTTTTGTATTGACGGTCGAATCGTTTGCAAAGGCCCCGGGCGGCTTTGCTCCAAAATGCCAACCTCCTGTCAATGGCGCGTGTTCGGGACAACAAGAATTTTGCCCTGTATTGAGTGTGTGCGTACCTAATGCTGCTGCTAATTGCGTCTGTTTTCCGTAAACTTTGACTGGATCTAGTTGCTTCTTGAAGCGTTGTCGAATAATCCGTTTTAGACAATGTAGATTGAGTGAGTAGACAAATTGCCTGCACAGATTCTGCGAGCTTTGGGCAATTATTCGACAAGGCTACATCTTGTTCAAAGTTCGCCTCACCGAGATTTGCGGTTTGCCTTTTATCGCTGTGCGTGGACCAACTTGATTTCAGCGATTAGTCGACAAGTGCGTGAGTTAACCTGAACTGGAATGGTAAGAATCGTATGAGGAATGCAGTTGAATGATACGGATACAATTGTTTTTTTTGTTTTGTTTCGCCATGATTTCTTGTCCGCACCGGAGCCTTTGCAACTTCGATGATCCGAAGAAAGAATTCGAGATTTTTTTTGAATCCAAATGTCTTGAAAACTCAAAAAAATTCAAAAACATTTCTTTTGAGGCAAAGGAAAAACGATTTATTCCAGTTGGACCAACAATTTATGTCCGGACCCTAACGCTTTCAGGATTTGTCGGCAACAATTGTTGGCAAACCAAGGTATTGAATACCGAAATCGAACCGCCCATAGAAAATGGAGAAACCGCTGCAGATGCAGATGTCGAAGATTACTGCGGCAATAGCTCATATTGGTTTTCCGTAAAAGGAAAAGCCGGGCAGTTTTTCCTGGACGGTATGGAGGTTTTTGAAAACAGTGAAAGTGAACATCGTTTCGGTGACCTATACGATTTGACTAGGTTTGATTATCGAATTCATTACGGTGAAATAGTGCCTCGCAAGTTGTTGGAAGTTGTGGCTTTTGCTGATGATCACTTGGATGGCATGCCCTGCAAAGTTTTGAGTGTTCGTGGTTCATCGTTTGAGCCCAGCGTTCTAGACGCGTTCCTAGTAGAGTACTGGTTCGACGAGGTGCAGGGGAAGTTACAGCAAAAAGTAATGGTTGTTGGTGAGAAGTTTAAACGGACGATTAAGTACAAATATAATGGAGATTCACTTCGAAAAATTGAAACATTTTTTGCCCGACCTGCGAATTTCAAACCTGTTTTGGAAACGGACATTGAGTACACGAGTTTTCAGTTTCTGGACAGTGTACCAGAAGACGAGTGCTTTCTTTCCGAGTACGGATTTTTAGAGCCAGAAAATTTGACTAAGAATCGGTGGACATGGATTCAATGGGTTCTGATCGTAATCGTTGCATTTGTAATTTTGATCGTTGGACGCAAGTGTTATCATTGGCGTATTCAAAAAAAATAGGAACTTTCGATGAACGCAAAATACAAAAAAGATTGCAGCGGTTTTACGCTTATCGAATTGCTTGTGGTAATAGCGATTATTGGCGTTCTGATCGGGCTTACGTTACCTGCGATTCAGAATGCTAGAGAGAGCGCAAGACGGACCATCTGTGGGAATCATGTCAAACAAATCGCTTTAGCCCTAACTGCCTATCAGGCGTCACATCAGTTTTTTCCGTCCGGATTAAAGTCATCTGGATCAATGCTACGTCCGAATTCCACTTGGCTCACTGAGATTTTGCCTTTGATCGAACAACAAAATGTATTCGATCAAGCGATAGAAGATTACCGGATGTTTTCGGATCCGTTCTACACACATCGAGGACTTAGGATACTGATTGATACTTACCAATGCCCAAGCGATACAAGTGCGGGTCAATTGCATCAAATTGTTGGCGGACAGGTTGTTGCTTCGACAAATTATTTAGGCTTAAACGGAACTGATTACAGGACGCAGGATGGAATTTTTTTCTTGGATTCTAAAGTTTCTCCGCGTGATATTCGCGATGGTTTGAGCCAAACATTGATGATCGGAGAGCGGCCGCCCAGTCCAGATTATTGGTTCGGCTGGTGGTATGCCAGCGGGGGTGGTTCGCCGGATATGCTGCTCGGCGTGCGCGAACTGAACGACCCTCCGTGGGCCTTCTTGGAAAGCTGTCCCACGGGTCCCTATCAATACGGGCCTGGCAAGTCGTCTGAGATGTGCGATACCTTGCATTTCTGGAGCCCTCATCCTGGCGGTGCTCAATTCGCCATGTGCGATGGCAGCGTTCATTTTCTCGACTACAACGCCGATGACGTCATGCCGCAAATGGCAACACGCAAAGGCGGCGAAGTCTACAATTCGCCATTTGAATAGCCTGTTTATTGCTTTTCAGGGATGCAAAATGCAGGAAGCTGGAAAACACGCTAACCCAATTTTCTTTCGAAAGCATATTACCATGACTAAAAACCCAGTCCTCCTGGTAGGTTCCGTGTTCATCGGTTTGCTGGTCCTCGGTTATTACCTTGTTAGTGGATCAGAACAAACCGCTTCGAAACTGAAAACCGAATTAGCCGTCGGTGAATTTCCAGTATTTGTTGAGAAATCGCAGGCCGAGGTTTCAATTTTAATCAAGAACACAACGCCGATGATCTTCGAGTTGTCGGAATTCGGTCCTGTTGAGGCTTGAACGTTGGGATCCGGTCGGCTCCCGAACAATCAATGCCATTTACAATCTCAGCTAACTGCACAAGTAAATTTTTGCTGTCGATCACTGCGGGTAGCGTTCGACCAATGGAGCAGAGTGTGCTTCTGTTCATTGACGAGGAAGTCGTTCTCCGAGATGGGGAATTGATATTCGACTCACGCAGAGCCACCGAGACACAAAGGTTTCAAGTTGTGTCGGATTTACTCTGAGCCTTTGTGACTCTGTGTGAGACAAGTCTTAATCAAGGATTGCATCAGACGGATCATCAATGGCTCGATACCCGATTGAATGGCTCGGTTTTTTTGTTGCAAAAGAACAGCGTTACATTCCGGCCTATAAAAAACATTAAATACTCACACAGAGCCACCGAGAGCTTTCCAAGATTTTCCCCCTTCGGGTTGTTGATGAATTTTGCCACTCCTATACTAATAACAGCCAAGGAATAATCCACAAAACAAAACTGGTGATAACCCCAATCGCGATCAAATTGATCCAAAATCCGGCTTTGATCATTTGGCGAATCTCGATGTGGCCGCTTCCGTAGATGATCGCATTTGGTGGAGTTGCTACCGGTAACATGAACGCGCAGCTTGCGGAAAGGCCTGTGGCGATCACTAACACGGCGGGGTGCATGCCGACGACCGGTGCCAGTGCGGCCAAAACTGGAACCAGTGCCGCCGTTGTCGCAGTGTTTGACGTCAACTCAGTCGCAAACACGACAACCGATGTGACAACCAAGACAACTAACCAAGCCGGTTGATTTGATAAGAAATAGAGTTGGCTGCCCAAATACTCGGCCACGTGATTGTGGCTGACCGCCGCCGCCAAACTTAATCCGCCGCCAAACAACAACAGCACGTTCCAGGGAATATCTTTCGCCGTATGCCAATCCATGACGAACTCAATTTTTCCTTTGCCGCATCTGCCCTCTGGAATCAAGAAAAGCACCAGTGCAGTCATCAGCACAATTCCTGTATCCGAGAAGCCACTCAATGGTTTCCAGTCATTGAATGCTAGTTGGTTGAAAACGGGTCGAAAGACCCACAGCAAAATTGTGGCGCCAAAAACAATAGCCGTCACCCACTCGCCGCGCCGCACAGGGCCCAACTGCCTGAGCCAACGCGCGATCGTTGTTCGATCGAATCCAGTTAATGCCTTTGGCAATCGGAACAAAATCCAGGTTAGCAAAACCCAAACACAAAACAACAATATTGCGGCTAGCGGAACTCCGAACTTCATCCAGTCCAAAAAGGAAATGTCGACTCGCATTGCAGGCGATTCCATATCCGCCAAGAAACCCACCATGAAGACGTTCGGCGGTGTGCCAATGATCGTTGCCAAGCCACCAATACTTGCTGAATAAGCGATCGCTAACAGAAGGCAGGTCGCCAACCCACCACAGGATTGCGAATGAAGGGCGGCAAGGGCGCTCCTAGATTCGTGGCCGTCCGTATCGTTTGACTCGAATAGTCGAATCACACTCAGTGCGATGGGCAGCATCATTGCCACCGTTGCCACGTTTGACACGAAGGCACTGAATACGGCGGTGATGAGCATGAAACCCGCTACCATCATGCGCGGCTGCGTGCCGACGATTGACAGCGTTAACAACGCAACTCGTTTTCCCAATCCCCAGCGTTGCATTGATAGCGCGAGCAAGAACCCACCCAGAAACAAGAACACTAATTTGTCTGCGTACGGCCCGGCTGCCATCTCCAATGTTGTTACCCGAAAAACTGGAAACAAAGCAAGCGGTAACAGTGCAGTGGTTGTGATGTCTGTGGCCTCGGTCAGCCACCATAGACTCATCCACGCCATCATGGCGAGCGTCGCCCGCCCGGCCGAATCCAATTGCTGAGACTGGCCATCTACCAGATAGTCGATCGGA
>JAHEAM010000008.1:0-15158 GCA_024642765.1 Planctomycetaceae bacterium | reverse complement strand
AAGAAAGTACAACGTAACCGCTGCAATTGGCCCAAGGCACAGCAGTAAAAAATGCATAACCTGGGAACGTCCCTTCGTCGGCGCAACGGCAGTGCTTGGCTCAGTCATGTTGGCGTCAACTTGGATTGAATTTCAACGACAAATAGTGTTTTCGCAGGTCTGTCCGGTTTAGACACAAAAAATTGTGTAACGTCCGAACCGAGTGATCTTACCTACTCAACAATGGACTTGCCAAGTCAATGAGCCGCAGGCTGTGAGGCGTCGGATATCTCACGGGCAGGGAAAAACATAGGCGTTGCTGAATGCGCGAACTTTGCGTGCAGGACAACCCGAGCCTAACGGCCATTCGGCTCACAATCGAGGTTCGCAGTTCTACGGCTCAAATCCTATGTCCGTAGCCCTACACTGCACAATCGAGAACTTACGTCCAGCATACACTCCGTGCGGGGCGCCGAGCGCATTGCAGAGTTAACTGGTGAGGGGTACGATTGAGTCTCGCACCGTCCTGGTGTGTTTGGAACTCTGGTCTTTAGGTTGAGATTAAACTAAATGCAAAAAACACAGATATTGTCCGCCCGTGCTGGCGAAGTTACTCCTGAAATGGATTTTGTTGCAAATCGTGAAAGCTTGCCGGTTGAGACCATTCGGGATGAGATCGCTTCCGGTCGATTGGTCATTCCTGCCAATAAGGTTCACTTGCAAAAGCAGCTTGAGCCAATGGGCATCGGCATCGCCACCAAGTGTAAGATCAACGCGAACATCGGCAACTCGGCCGTCACCAGCAATGTTGACGAAGAACTTCGCAAACTGCACACCGCAGTACACTTTGGTGCCGACACGGTCATGGACCTTTCAACCGGAAAGGACATCGACAACATCCGCAAGGAGATCATCGAGCGGTCGCCAGTACCGATTGGTACCGTACCCATTTACCAAATGCTCGAAGAATTGGGTGGCAACATCGAAGATATGCGGCCACAGCACTTCTTAGATATGGTCGAGCACCAAGCCAAGCAAGGCGTCGACTACATGACGATCCATTGCGGTGTCATGCTCGAACATTTGCATTTGACGACACAACGAGTCACAGGAATCGTCTCTCGCGGCGGTTCACTCATTGCGAAATGGATGATGGTTCACCGCAAGCAAAATCCGTTGTACGAGTCTTTTGATGATTTGTGCGCGATTATGCGCGAGTACGATGTGACCTGGAGTCTAGGCGATGGACTGCGGCCCGGAAGTATCGCCGATGCCAGTGATGCGGCGCAGTTCGCTGAGTTGGACGTGTTGGGTGAATTGACGCGACGTGGTCAGGAAAATGGGACCCAAGTCATGGTAGAGGGACCTGGGCATATCCCGATGCACGAAATCGAAATGAATATCAAACGGCAAATCGAGGTTTGCAACGGCGCGCCGTTTTATGTGCTAGGGCCACTGGTGACAGATATCGCTCCAGGTTATGACCACATTACAAGCGGTATCGGTGCGGCTCTCGCGGGTTGGCATGGAGCAGCCATGCTTTGTTATGTGACACCCAAGGAACATTTAGGGTTGCCGAACGAAGACGACGTTCGTGCGGGTGTGATTGCTTACAAAATTGCAGCGCATGCAGCGGATGTTGCTCGTGGACGACCGGGAGCCCAAGACCGTGACGATGCGCTTTCGAAAGCGCGATTTGCATTTGATTGGAAGGAGCAGTTCCGGCTTTCGTTGGATCCAGAAACGGCACAACGATTTCACGACGAAACATTGCCGCAAGAAACGTTCAAGAGCGCTCACTTTTGCAGCATGTGTGGGCCTAAGTATTGCTCGATGCGAATTACCGAAGATATCCGCAAGATGGCACAGATAGGTGAACTCGTTCCAATGGGTGATGCTGAAAGCAAAACGAATTAGAATTTGTCGAGAGACAACTCTTTCGTTCATAAACGCATCGTAATTTGAAGAACGATTTTGAATTAACGGGCATTCGTCGACTAGCGGTTCACATTTTCCTATGCCCTGGAGCTAATAGCTCTTGGGACTGATGTTTTGTGTAATGCCTTTGACAGCAATGTTGTGGCAGTTGACCAGCGCTGCGGCTCTGTCGGCCCAAATTCATTGCTCGATGAATCAAGCCGGTAACCGAAGGCGTCAAACAGGGAATTCGGTTTCATGCTCATTCGTTCAGGCATTCGCTTTTAGTTGTAAAATCTTGCCCACGCCATGGGCTAACCATTATACGTTTTTGTTGACATGCCTAATTCGAACAGCTCAGCTGAGTCGCCTTTGACATTTCAAATCGGCGTCCAGCAACGCAAATGCCCCAAGTCTTGGGGACTTGAGGCATTGGTGTCGGTGATCGTTTATGCTGTCGCCCAGCGGTAAAATCTTACCGTTATTTCACTTGAATTGATTGCTTTGTGTCGCCAGCTCCAAAGTCCGAAATCCAGTCAGTTTCTACCGTGACATTAACGAAGGCGAAGTGTCGGAAACGGCGATAAACAAAAGTATCGGCACCTGTTCCGCCAACCAGGTAATCCAGTTGGCCATCGAATCCACCGTCTAGGTAGTCATTGCCGTTGCCGCCGTAAAGTTGGTCTTCGCCACCTTGACCGTAAAGAGAATCATCGCCGTCTTCGCCGAGCAACAGGTCGTTACCGTCGCCACCAGCGAGTTGATCATTGTCTAACCCGCCGAACAACCAATCGTTACCATCTTCGCCAAATAGAAGGTCCATTCCTGCTTCACCGCGGAGGATGTCGTTTCCACGCCCGCCGTAAATCCAGTCGTTGTCGGCTCCTCCCCAGATCGCGTCGTTGTCATCACCACCATAGATAATGTCGTTGCCCGCATCGCCGAAAATACGGTCGGCACCTTCCCAACCCTGTAAGAAGTCATCACCAGCTCCACCATATATTTCGTCGTCGCCGGCGTGACCATAAATCTCATCTCTTTGGCTCCCACCGTACATTTTGTCATTGCCGTCTTCGCCGTAAAGTTTGTTCAAGCCCTCTCCGCCGTTGATCGTGTCGTTTCCGCTTTCGCCGTGAACAATGTCATCGCCATTACCAGCCAATACGAAATCGTCTCCAGCTCCACCCGTAACTACGTCATTTCCATCGCCGCTATACAACAAGTCGTTGCCGGAATTTCCATAGATGGTATCGTTTCCGATATCGCCGACCAAAACGTCGTCGGCAGAGCCACCAACCAAAATATCATTACCGGCCTGGCCGTACGCAAAAGATAGTGCGGCAGTCGAGTTGTTGAATGAGTCGTTTCCGTCACCGCCTAGAAATATAATTGCTGTATTCGCCAGAGTCACTCCCGAGCTTAATGTTGATTGAGTTGCAGTCAATTGGTCGTTGCCACCCATGGCATTGAAGTGAATATTAGCGACGTCCGATATCTTCTTTGTAATATCTTTGTGGCCCTCAGAGCCATTAGACTTGGTCCAATACAAGTCAACTTTGACTTTGTTGTTGAAGTAACTGACCTCGACTCGATCATTCAGGCCTTCGCCATTGGCTGTGATTGTGTCCGTGGAGGAGTTGTACGCTAGCCCCGCCAACAATTGACGTGATTCTAGGGCGTTGAAGTTCAGTTCATTTTGGCGGTTAGTTCGTTTGCGACGTTTCATGACTATCTCCCTTATGCAGTGCGTGAGTTGTTGTCAAACACAGCGTTTGACACTCACCAAGCGGAGAGCCTAGGCCCGTGTTACTAACTTTTTTTGAATAATCGGGAATGGAGGGCGAAAGACATTGACGTTCCGTAAAAGCAGGCCCATTTTGGGCCTTCTAACGATTTGTATTAGATTAGTCGGGCGGCAAAATCCAGCATCCACGGGAATTCCGCCACCTCAAACGTAGTGATCAATCGAGGCATACCAAGCTGATGTGTGTATCGCTGTTTCAATTCTAGAACACAGACTGTGCTGAATAGGATTTCGTGAAACTTAGAACTTGTCAGATCGAGGGCATCCCTAAAGTGAATCGACATGATTAGAATCACTTCTTAGCGACATGATGGGTGGACTTTAGGGCCTCGCTTAGGTCGAATGCCGATGTCAAACCAACAATCGAGGCTGAACTCGGTGCGCCAAATGATATACCTAATTACGAAATCTAAACATTTATGTTTGACCAAGTATTCGAATACCGAGATCTTGTCATTGTCGGATTTCTCATCGTTTTGGAAGGGATTCTTTCAATCGATAATGCCATCGTGCTTGGTCTTCTCGCGAAGCGAGTACGCCCGGAACAACAATCAAGAGTCTTGACGTACGGCCTAGTAGGTGCGGTCTTGGTGCGATTGACTGTTATTGCTTTTGCGCAGTCACTATTGCAATGGCGAATTGTCAAATTGTTGGGTGGAGGTTATTTGATCTATGTCGCATGCGGATATTTTTATGGGCAACTGACTGGAAAGTCCGACGAAAAAATCGCAGTAGATGAGTTGGGGCAGCCGACACTTGTTTCCGGACAAACTGGAGCACCGCTTTCTCCTGAACGCCAAGATGCAGAAATTGAAACGCGTACGATCGTTGCCATTCCAGATCGAGAGGAATCCGATAAACCAGTTACGGAAATCTCTCAAGTAGCTAATTCAAATCAATTGTTTGCAAGTTTTTGGAAGACGATTGTGGTCGTCGAATTGACTGATCTTGCGTTTGCGGTTGATTCCATCCTTGCCGGCATCGCATTGGTTGGCTCGCCGCCTGATGGACACGTTGGTTTTCATCCAAAATTGTGGGTCGTTGTCGTCGGCGGTATCGTGGGAGTAATTCTCATGCGATTTGCGGCGATCGCGTTTATCAAGTTATTAGATCGTTTTCCTAGATTTGAGTTGTCAGCTTATTTGTTAGTTGCGCTCATCGGGGCAAAGCTATGTCTCGAGTGGCTTTTCAATAACTCGGGACACGAACATCGTTTGGATTTTCACAACTACACGCACCCGGCATTCATCGTTTTCTGGACATTAATGTTAGTTTCATTTTTGATTGGCTTCATTCATCCACATTCCGAATCGGAGAAAGTCAAAGGCATCGAGTCTCATCAAACGGTTGATTAGCGATCCATTTAATAGGCAACAGCGAATTTTCCGCCATCGGTCGCTGCCTGTTTCTTACCCGTGGCGGGATCGATTGCCAACACGACGGCGGAACTGGCGGTTCGTTCAAGACGAATCTTATGTCCTCGCTGGGTCAAGTTGTCAACGACGTTTTGCTCCGTATCGCGTGGCAGAATCAATGAACCCAAGACTGCGGGGCCGTGGCCAAACCAATTGATATGGTGTTCGGTTCCAAATCGCGATTTGGTGACAGCAAGTTTTGGGTCCATATTAAAAACCAAATGATTCAATAGCACTTGTATTGAAGCCTGATCCTGTTGATCCCCACCTGCGACGCTAATCGCAAACACTGGCCTGCCGTCCTTAAATACCAAAGTCGGCGTCAGCGTAATTCGTGGACGTTTTCCTGGCTCGACCATACTGGGATGGTCTTTCCAAGTCACTAATCCAATCATTCGGCTTCCAAGTTGTACGCCCGTATTACCAGCTGCGATGCCACCCCAGCCACTCGGCGTTGCTGCGACGACATTTCCCCATTGATCGGCGACTAAACAATTCGAAGTATCGTTGCTATAACCGGCGAAGACCTTATGGTCCTGAGGCGCGACTCCAAGCAAAGGTTTCATTTGAAACGGATCGCCGGGCTGTTGTGTTTGCGAGGCATGTTGCATGTCAATCAATTGACGGCGCAAATCTCTATATTGGTCAGACACAAGCGCGTCGATGGGAACGTGGACAAAGTCAGGATCACCGTAGAACGCATCGCGATCGGCAAATGCCAGCTTCATGGATTCGGTGATCAAATGAATGTAGTCGGCCGAATCAGGTTTCAGGGTTCTAAGGTCGTGCCCCTCCAATAATCGGAGGGTTTGATGAAAGAAAGGACCTTGTGTCCACACGCCACATTTGAAAACCGTATGTCCTTCGAATTCCATTTGTCGCGGAGACTCAATCCGAGAGTGATGCAAAGCCATATCGGTGTAGCGAATCAAACCTCCGTTGGCTCGTGACCAAGCATCGATCTCGAGAGCAATTGGTCCTCGGTAGAAATAATCGGAAACTGCCCGCAGACCAACACGGCGATCGGGCCCCGCCATTTTTTCGGCAGCGACTAGTCGCTCGATCAATGAAAGGAAATTTTGATGATGCTCGACCCAACCGGTCGCGTCAAAGTTCCGTCGTTGGTTCGATTGCTTGAGAGTTGCCGGATCCGTGTTGGCTCGCTCTTGCAAAACGGTCAACATGCCTTGCGCGCACTGCTCAAAAGTTCGGGTTCCGTATCGATCCAGGGCAGTGAGCAAAGCATCGAGCGTGCCAGGCACATTACAATTGGCGATATCACCGCGGCCCTGGATGAGGCCATTGCGATTTGCGTTGAACCATTCGGCCGTTGCCAATCGTGGTGCTGCCCCCAATCCAACGATGACCTCGACAACATTGCGTTGCTTGTCATAGACCATGATCGGAACTTCGCTTCCAAAACAAAATAAATCGGCTTCGACAACTGTTTGCACTAGCATGGTTGCAACAGCAGCGTCGATGGCATTCCCACCATCTTTTAATATTTGCAGACCAATATCGGCCGCTTGCTGACTGCCTGTCGCAATCGCACCATTTTCACCTTCCGCAAACGTGTTTGTGCTATGCTGCATTTCTTGAGCTTGTATAGGGGCGATGAGAATCAACAAGCCAACCCAATAAACGAAAACCGGACAGGCGTTTTGTTTGGGGCATTCTAGTAATATCATTGATTTCCTACGGTTAAGTATGGCTCTACAAATGGATTTTACCGTCAAGACTTGCTTGACTGAATTCAATTAGAGGATAATCGGTGATGGGCATTTCGGTTGATTTGAGTAGTGTTCGTAATTCTTGTAGTCGCACCCAACCACGCGTTACGAGTTGCTCACGTTGGTGTCGGAAGTTTGCGTCCAGCAGGTGTTTAGCAAACTCCCCTTCGACGATGACTCTTGGGAAATCTTCGTGAACGATAAACTGCGCTAGGATCGGATTACAAGTCAGATGGCGTTCGGGAGTCGTGTGCAAGACTTCGGGCGAAATCATTCCGGTTACATAGCGCAAATAAAGGTCGCTGACAGTAATATTTGCAACGTCTTCGCCACAAACACAACACAAATAGCCTTCATCGCATTTTGCCATGGTGTGACTCGTTAGGAATTGGAAACGAAAATGACTCGCTGGAATTACCAAAACAACAAAACTGATTTCGCGGGAGCGAAATACGACGTTCCCTAGAATCCCAACACATCATTCATTGTATAGAGCCCAGGCCCTTTGTCGGCTAGGTATTCGGCGGCTGCAAAAGCGCCGATTGCGTAACAGTCTCGATTGCTTGCAGCGACTCGCAATTCAATTAGCTCACCGAGCATACCGAACAGGATCGTGTGTTGACCGGGGTCGTCGCCAACCCGTACGGCATGATAACCGATTTGTTGCGGTGGGCGTTGGCCAGTATCTCCATGCCGACCGTGCTGATGTTCTGTTTTGCCCATTGCTTGAGCAATTACATCTCCGAATCGCAACGCCGTTCCACTCGGTGCGTCGGCTTTGAATCGATGATGGCGCTCGATGATTTCAACGTCCACTCCGTTCGTTTGGTTTTTCAAGGCGTTTGCCGCGATCTCCGCGAGCTTGATCGTTAGGTTTACGGCCAGGCTCATATTGGGGGCCATACATACAGGTATAGCGCTCGACGCGTCACGGACTTGGGATTGCAAATCCGGGCTTAAGCCAGTCGAGGCGATCACCAAGGCGACCTTTTGAGAGCGGCAAAAATCAAGGGCCGATTTAGCGCCCACTGCCGAGGAAAAATCAACTACGACTTGCGGGCCGCCAACAATTTCACCTGTTACGGGCAAACCGATTCTTCCAGCTCCCGCAACTTCGCCTGCATCTTTCCCGAGGAATTCCGACTGGGGTGAATTCGTGGCCGAGACAATCTCGAATCGCTTGTCAGTGTATCCAATCGCAATGAGTCTTCGACCCATCCGTCCCGTTGCACCATTGATGCCAACCTTGATCATCGTTTTTTTCCTCGAATATTCGTCGTTGCATTCCGAAAGTTTACGCGACGATTGTACGTGCTCAAAGAGTCGTTTTCGAGGTGGCGAAAACTGGATTATTAGTCGCGTTTCTTTTTCGGATTTCGCTTACTCGACTTTTTTGCAGGGTGTGTCGCTGATCTCGAGGAACTCTTACGAGGTGCCCTTTTTGCACGTGGGCTATCGCTGAAGTCCGCATTGGCTTTCTTTCGCGGTGGACGTTGGCTTTGCGTTTCTGATTCTTTGCCGAACGCAAATTGCAAATTGCGTTTGTCGGGATCGACATGATCGACGATCACATTCACGTGATCCCCGAGCCGGAACTCATTTCCTCGTTTTCGACCCTGAAGTGTTTTTGTTACGGTGTCGTACAGGTAGTTGTCGGGTGGGAGCTTTTCAAGAGGCAGTAAACCTTCGGCTGGAATCTCGATGCCCTGGACAAATAGCCCGAATGCTTCAACGCCTGTTACGAGTCCCATCATGGATTGCCCAACGCGCTCGGCCATGAAATTCAGCAATTTTAGTTTTATCAGCTCCCGTTCGGCTTGTTCGGCTCGTTGTTCAGTATCGCTGCAATGTTGACCGATCTTTTCGAGCGTATCGAAATCTGACATCGGTTTTTTGCCATCGATCAAGTCAGCCACCATCCGGTGAATGACCAAATCAGGGTAGCGCCGAATGGGTGACGTGAAATGCAGGTACTGTTGGCTGCCGAGAGCATAATGCCCAATTTCCTTAGGGCTGTAGATGGCTTTTTGCATGCTGCGCAAGACGGCGAAATTAATCGCGTGCTTTTCGGGCATTTCGTTTGCCAAAGCGATGACGCGTCGAATTTCAAATCGACTCTCAAGACTTTCACATGGAATACCGACGTGTTTCACAAACTCAGTTAGGTCTCGTAGTTTTTTCTCTGTTGGCGGTTCGTGAATGCGTCTCAAGTAATTGAGTTCAAGGTCAAATAGCTTCTGAGCTACGGCTTCGTTACCGGCCAACATGAATTCTTCGATGACCTGATGGCTTTCGGTGTATTCCTCGATGTGAGCACCTGAGACATGCCCGTTTTCGTCTAAGTCAATTTCGACATCGGGTATCGACAAGTCGATTGAGCCTCGGTCCATTCGTCTTCGTCGCATGGTCATCGCCAGTGTGTGCATGTTGCGCACAAGATCAAACACTTCGGGACCAAGGCGCTCCCTCCATGGTGCATCGTTAGCTAGGTATTCATCGATTTCTTCATAGTTGAATCGATGAACACTGTTAATCACACCGCGATGCCATTCGGCGTCGATGTATTGTCCGCCGTCGGTTAACTCGATGAGGACACTCATCGTGTAACGCGGTCGATTCGGTTGCAAACTCGCCAAATTGTTCGAAATGATTTCGGGCAACATCGGGATGACTTTGTCCGGCAGGTAAACGCTATTACCGCGAATGTAGGCTTCATCGTCGAGAGCCGTGCCCCGTTTTACAAAATGTGATACGTCGGCAATGTGCACGCCCAGTTCCCAGTGACCGTTGCTTAAGCGTTCCAGAGAGATCGCATCGTCGAAATCTCTCGCGGTCTTTGGATCGATGGTTATGATCGTTTTCTTGGTAAAGTCCGTTCGATTTTCTGGAATTGACTCATCGAATTTTTCGGCTTGTGCATGGGCATCCTGGATGGCGGCTTCAGGGAATTCACCCGGCAAGGCGAATTCAGTGACGATCATTTGGGTGTCGATGCCCGGAGTACCACGAGGTCCGAGGACCTGAACTATCACAGCCTCACCGGAGGCACGACCCGAGGGGAAGTGAACGATCTCGACAATTACTTTATCTCCGACGCGACCGTTTTTGGCACTGGCGTCGCCAACCAATACGGGCGCCTCAAATTGTTCGTTATCGATAAAGACGTAGCCTTCACCGCCCCGCTCGCGATAAGTGCCAACAAAGCGAATGGTCTTTCTCTTCAATACTTCGGCGACGGAACCGCTGCGTCGATCGGCACTTTCCGCTCGATTCGACAGGCGAACCAAAACGATATCGCCGTTCGCGGCATCGAGACTTTGTCTTGGAGGAATGAAGATGTCTTGCGAACGCTCCGTTGCGGCGGGTTCGGTCGGCGTGACAAACGCAAATGGTTGACTCGTCTTGCGGTAAATGCCGACGATTTCATTGTTGCGCCGTTTACGTTCAAAAAACTCGCTATTCTTTTGAGGGGCCGACGCCTTTTCAGCTTGAGCCCCCTTAGCTGGAATAACTAAATGTTTCGCGCCAAAGCTCAGTTTGCCGGCTCGCACCATTCGTTTGATCAATCGGCGCACGGTGACGACTTCGTCTTGTTCGAGACCCAGCAGTTTGGTGATAACCCTGGGCTTGGCAGGACGATATTTTGGGGATTGGACGATCGCCAAAATTTTGCGTTCAAGGGATTCGCGATCGTCGTCGCGATTGTTTTCATGTTCGGTTTTCATTTAAACTAGTGTAGTTGTATTGTGTTGAATTGACAGCAGTAGGAACGCTGATGCCGGCGATATTGGCGGTGAATGCCAGGCGTTTTGGCTAAGCGCAGCAACAGAGACATGTAGGTCCGCCTCTGCTTAGGTGGACCATGGGTGCGGAATGAACTCTCGGAAATAGCCAGCCCGTCTTCATACCGAAAGACGTGCGTGCAATGTCGGTCCGCACAAATTGGCCTAAATGAATTTTGCTCTGGAAGCAAACGGACTTTGCTGAGTCGCTCGTGTGGCAACCAATCTAATGAAAATACCGCGAAGCGTAGCAGCCAAAATGACAGCGTGCAGAATATTCAACTGTGCTGGAAATGAGTTCTAAACCTTTTTAGACGTATGCTGGTTTAAAAAGGTTCACTAGGCTCCAGAGCTTTTTTTAATTCGTGCAGGTTAGGGGTATAACCTTTTTAACCAGAGGCAGCAGAATAGTTGAAGTAGCGCTGTTGATGTCGCTCTGTACGTACGCCAAAGGGTGACGGTTAAACAAACCTGCAAACAAATGAAAACGACACGCAGAATCTGAGGGCTAAATGGACTATCATTGAGGAATACCATTCTTGCTTCAGAATTGATGTGAAATAAGGATATTACAGTAATCTAAAATCGCTTTGCAAAGTCAAATCTCAAGGTGCTAATTGTTGAAATCGAATCTTCAAAAGTTGTTTGGTGTAGCGGGAAAATTAGTGCAATTCTTGGTTGCAGTCTTCTTGTTCGCCATTCGTTTCGCAGTTGCAGATGAAGTCAGCTTCAATCGAGACATTCGCCCGATCCTGGCCGAGAGTTGTTTCTATTGCCACGGGCAAGACGCAAACAAACGCCAGGCGGATCTGCGTTTGGATCTTCGAGATGCCGCGGTCGATTACGGTGCGATTGAACCAGGTAATGCAAAAACCAGTTTGTTGGTCGAACGCATTTTTTCGGAAGATCCCGATTCGGTCATGCCGCCACCTGATTCGAACCGCATTTTATCTTCTGAACAGAAAGAGCTCTTGAAACAGTGGATCGCCCAAGGTGCTAAGTATGAAACGCATTGGGCCTTTTCATCGCCGACACGCTCTGCTCTACCCTCGAGTAAAAACCAAGATTGGATTCGGAACCCAATTGACACGTTTGTACTGGCGAAACTTGAGTCGATCGATATACGGCCTTCTCCCGAAGCAGATCGGCCGACGTTAATCAAGCGACTTTATTCGGATCTAATCGGCCTACCACCGACTCCAGACGAAGTCAGCGCTTTTATCAACGACTCGTCGCCGTACGCTTATGAACAATTGGTTGACCGACTTTTGGCGAATCCGCATTTTGGCGAGCGCCTTGCACTCCCGTGGTTGGATGCAGCTCGCTACGCCGATAGCAATGGCTTCCAGCAGGACGGTGATACCTGGCAATGGATGTGGCGCGACTGGGTTGTGAAATCGCTTAACGAAGATTTACCTTTTAACCAATTTACGATTTGGCAACTCGCCGGCGACTTGCTGCCTGACGCGACCGTTGAACAAAAGATCGCCAGCGGCTTTAATCGCAACCACTTGTTAAATGGTGAAGGCGGTGCGATTGCAGAAGAACAACGCTTCAACGTATTATTTGATCGGGTGGACACTACCGCGACGACTTGGCTGGGGCTGACAATGGCATGTGCACAATGCCACGACCACAAGTATGACCCGATAACACAGAAAGATTACTACCGTTTGCTCGACGCATTTAATAAAGTTCCCGAGACAGGAGTTCCCAAGTATTTTTCTGCACGAATTCGTGTGGGTGAGCCGGTTTTAGAATTGCCAACGGCAGAAAATTTGGCTCGAATTGCCGAGCTCGAAACTCAAATTGCGGAACTCAAGCCCAAAGTGCAAACCTATTCGGACGCACTATTTGCCGCTTGGCGAGCTGGTATAGAAGCAGACGGTTCGATCTCCGACGCGACAGGTTTGCCCGAGGATTTGCTCTTGTTGTTAGCAATCCCAGCCGACGAACGAAACGAAGAACAATCCAAGACAATCGAAACGACACTCCGAAAACACTTTGAAAAGTCAGTCCGTGCAAAATTGCAAAATTGTGCAGATGATGACGCGCTTGCGAGTCTGAATAAGTCGCTTTCTGACTATCGAGCGGATCAAATCCCACGTCCAATGATCATGAGCGATGCGCAAGAGCGTAAATCTCACATCTTGGATCGCGGCGAATACTTGAAACCACTCGACGAGGTGTCTTTCGAAACGCCTGAGTTTTTATCTGGCCAGCTTGATTCTGCGCCTCGCAATCGCTTGGGATTTGCGGAATGGTTGTTTGCTGCAGAACATCCACTAACTGCGCGAGTTCAAGTCAATCGAATGTGGCAGTACTATTTCGGAACCGGTATTGTGAAAACTGCTGAGGATTTCGGTGTTCAGTCGGAGTATCCCACCCATAAACAATTGCTTGATTGGTTGGCCGTTGAATTTCGCGAATCGGGTTGGAGTCAAAAGCATATGCACCGTTTGATTTTGACAAGCGCGACCTATCGTCAGTCATCGAAAATGAATGAGTGGCATGTTACGAATGATCCTGAGAATCGGCTGTTGGCTCGGGCCAGTCGCATTCGGATGCCATCGATGGTTTTGCGAGATTGGGCGTTGTCTTCGTCGGGTTTGTTGAATGCATCAATTGGTGGGTCGCCAGTTTATCCCTATCAACCCGATGCCGTTTGGGAAGCGCTTGCGATTACCAAGGAACGCGACTTTACGTATCCCGCATCGACCGGCAACGCGTTGTATCGGCGGAGTCTGTATACATTTTGGCGCCGGACCGTAGGGCCGACGAATATGTTTGATTCTTCGAATCGTCAAACCTGCCGAGTACGCGCATCGCTGACGAGCACACCGTTGCATGCGTTGACGACACTCAACGATCCGACTTGGATAGAAGCCGCTCGGGCACTTGCCGAACGCGCGATCAAAACCGAAGACGAAGATGCACCGCGACTAGTATTTGCGTTTCAACAGGTTCTCTGTCGGCAGCCGCATGAAGGCGAACTCGAGATTTTGGCGTCCTCGTACAAAAGGCAAATTGATTTTTATAATGCCGACCAAGATGCGGCCGAGTCGTTGTTGAGGGTTGGAGCGACGCCGCGCGATGCGACAATCGATGCCGTTGAACACGCTGCGTTGACCGCCGTTTGTATTGGAATATTGAATTTTGATGAAGCCCTAGTACGAGAGTAATGAGCATGAATTCAGAAAGGCTCGATGAAGCCACTGCGCGACTTGAGAATAACGAGCGAGTCAATCGACGTCGTTTTTTCGGAACGTCTGCAGGAGGAATCGGTGTTGCTGCGTTGGCCTCATTGTTGGGGAGCGAAACGAAAGCAGCCGAAACGAAAATTTCAGGCTCGAGCCGGTTCGTGAATGGAGAAAAGGTCGACGAGGGATTGCCGGGCCTTCCTCATCACGCGCCCACGGCGAAGCGAGTTGTTGTGTTGTGGCAAGGTGGCGGACCATCGCACATCGACTTGTTCGACGAGAAACCTGAATTGGAAAAAATGGTCGGGAAGGACATTCCCGATAGTATTCGAGGCAGCACGCGCCTTTCGACCATGTCGTCTGGATACGGGAAGTGGCCCTGCGTGCCCGCGATCAAGCCGTTTCGCTCGTATGGCAAGTCCGGAATTCGAATGAGCGAATTGATGTCGCCGCTTGAGCCGATCGCCGATGACCTGTGTGTGGTTCGCAGCCTCAATACAGAAGCCGTCAATCACGCGCCGGGCGTTACGTTTTTTATGACAGGGTCGCAGGTACCAGGCCGTCCGAGCATGGGAGCTTGGCTTTCGTATGGGCTTGGTCGCGACACCGATAACTTACCGACGTTTGTGGTGATGACGTCCAGCGACAAAGGAAAAACCTGTGGTCAGCTGTTTTTCGATTACTACTGGGGCAGCGGGTTCCTGCCCAGTCGTTTTCAAGGCGTCAAGTTTCGTAACACAGGTGACCTTGTACCCTATCCGGCGGGCGTTAGTCCTCAGAGTCGCCGAGCTTTGCTTGATGACATCGCCGCGATGAACGCCGCTCACTTGGCCGACTACGGCGATCCGGAAATTGACACGCGCATTGCACAATACGAGATGGCGTTTCGAATGCAGTCGAGTGTGCCCGATCTGGTTGATTTTTCTGATGAGTCGCAGGCAACCTTGGACCGCTACGGTGTCGATGCACTCAACAAAGGCACGTTCGCGAATAACTGTTTGATCGCCAGGCGGCTATTGGAACGCGGCGTAAAGTTCGTGCAGTTGATGCACTCGGGTTGGGATCAACACGGAAACCTTTACACGCAGCTTGAACAGCAGTGCATCGATACGGTCGGCCCTTCGTCGGCATTAGTTCAAGATTTGAAGGAACGGGGCTTGCTGGATGACACGTTAGTCATCTGGGGAGGTGAATTCGGACGAACACCGTTCGGCCAAGGCGACTCGAACAAACCAACGGGACGCGATCACTTCGGAAAAGCGTTCAGTTGGTGGATGGCAGGCGGCGGAATTCGACCTGGATTTGAATACGGTGCGACCGATGATTTCGGT
>JAHEAM010000276.1 GCA_024642765.1 Planctomycetaceae bacterium | reverse complement strand
TTCGCCGTCATCATGCAAAAATTTTCTTGCGGATAGTAGTTGTAATTCGCAACGATCGCAACGCTTTCAAATTTCCGCTAGCGGTCGTCGATATCCGACACGTGAAATGGCGCGGCAGCGTGCAAGGCCTCCCGAATTTGACTTTGACTCAAGACTATTTTCGGCGTTTTTTTCTCTGGCATTTTTTGGGTAGCAGTAACATCTGTACTCAGTTTTATCGGCTTTCCAATACTGGCAACATCGATTTGCCCCAGGTACTTGCGCCTAACCTCGTCGTGTTCGATAATTTCCTGCGTTGTGCCGCTACACAAAATATTTCCGTCACTGACAACGTATGTACGATCCGTGATTTGCAAAATCTCCCTTGCTGCATGATCGGTAATCAAAATGGAAATACCGGCACTCGCCAACTCGCGGATTATCGTTTGAATATTCTGTACCGTCACTGGATCGATTCCCGCGAAGGGTTCGTCGAGCATAATGATCTTTGGATTTGAGATCAGGCAGCGAGCGATCTCAAGACGTCGACGTTCTCCACCAGACAGACTGCCGGCAGCAGTTTTTCGAATGTGTGTGATTTTGAATTGCTCAAGCAGCTCATCGGTTCGTGTACGCTGCTGTTTGGCGTTCATCCCTAAAAGTTGCATGATGCCGCGCAAGTTGTCTTCTGCTGACAACTTCCCAAAGACACTCGATTGCTGGGGCAGGTAACCCATGCCACCCTTTTTTGCTCGAACATACATGGGCCAAGTCGTCACGTCCTCGCCATGCAGCATAACGCGACCTTGATCGGGTTTGGTCATCCCGCAAATCATTCGAAATGTCGTTGTCTTGCCAGCGCCATTGGGTCCTAACAGACCAATGACCTCACCATCCGAAACCTCGAGCGTGACACCATCAACGACAGTTCGCCGCGCAAAGCGCTTCACTAATCCCTCAGCCTGCAAAATAGTCATCGCAACCTCCTGTTGATGAACTCTATCGAATTGGCCCCATTCGTTCGAAATTTGGAAAATAGGGAATTGGTTTGTTTTTCGAGTGTGGCCAATAAACAAACAGCGCTCGCCCAATCAATAGCTCGCCTGGCAAAAAATGTGGCCCGTTCCAAATCCTTCCGTCGCTACTCTCGGGACTATTATCACCCATGGGCAAAAATTGATTTTCTTCTAGGGTAAACATTGGTGTGTCTTCGCGAAAACGAGCGTTGAAAACTTCGAGCCCTTGTTTCGCCTCCCAGACCTTTGGATTTCGCATTACGGTTTGGATTTTCGCCGGTGGCAATTCGGTTTCATTTTGTGGGTACTTGCCTCTGCCCAAAACGGAACTGTAATAAATATCTCGAAAGATCCGCAATCGTGAAAATTCAACATCCGCACCTGTCGCGGAAACCCCAGCAGGTTCCGCATCGCCGGCATCCGTTTCAGACCATTTTGGATTCACTCGACCCGCAGGCAAATAGCAACTGCCGCTAAACTTTACGTGTTTTCCGTTGACCCACAGGCGTAATTGATCATCACAATTGGTGAACAAAATATCGTAGTCACCACTGCCTTTGATCGGAGTTTCCGCAAGCGGTGTGGCGATGGGAGCTCCCGCGTTATCAGAAAAGGGATACCCCCCAGAATTTGAAAGTTCTGCTTGTCCGTTGCTTAAATCGACGGCCAACTCAAAATGAACCCCACCTTCTACAAGATCCAAGTACAACTTGCCGGAATTCGACTCGACTTTTACATTTACCTCTAAGCCCAAGTCGCCAACCCAATGATTCTCTGGGCTTTCCGCCTTTTGAGGAGCGTCATTGGCTAACCCCGAAACCAGCCTAGAGTTATAACAATAATAATCGCCAATGAGTCGACCGAGGATTCTAATGGGTTCTAACGAAACAGGCTTACCGTTTTCAATCTTGTCCCAATCGGATTGCTCTGGGACTAAATGGCGATATCGCAAATAAGTTTTTGTTTCGGTATTGGTTAGGGAGAATTTGTATTTGCCTTTGTCGCGACCGGTTTCCCAATCGCTGGCGGATCGCCCCCAGGCTTGCCAACGTGCAGGCCAATTGTGATCGACAAGTTCTTGGGCTACATAATCCGTATCGTCTACAACTTGCAGCATTGCGCGGAGTTTTTCAGGCGGCTTACGAACAATCTTTCGACGAACGGGTGCGTTCAGATCCTTATTGAGCACAAAAACATCACCGTTTTCGATAATCAAGTCCTCATTGGGCAATCCGACGAGTCGTTTGATAAAATTGACCTTACCATTATTCGGGTCTTTGAAAACAATCACGTCGAAGCGATCAGGATTGCGAAAGTCATAAATGAACTTATTGACAACAATCCGATCCCCGTTATTGGAAACGTGATCCGCGTCTTTATTCTTGTTCATCACCAGTTCGGAACGACAAAACGGACACTGGGTTTCCAAAATACGCCGACGCAAATTGGCAGGAATCGTTGTGTTGTCTTCGCTCGCTCCAGCCCGATAACGGTACCCGCATTGATCGCAGACAACGTCCATATGCTGGCCCTGGAGTGTTGGAGCCATCGATCCTGTAGGGATAATATAGGCCTCAGCCCCAAACGTTCTGAATACCATCGCCAATACAACAGCAATCACGATGGATTCAATCGTCTCCCGAACACCCCTTCGATTGAAAAAGTCAAATACGGGCCCCACAAATGTTGACGGATAATCGACTTCGGGTTTCGGGGTGTTTTCCAACTCGACTTCGTAAGCACGTTTTTTTCGGCGTTTATTTGACATCAGATTCGTTAATCTATTAGGCGCGTTTCGATTTCTTAGGCTGCTTGGGAAACAAACCTCAAGCCTTGAGGATTATACCGGAAACACGACTTCGAGCCTATGTGAATCGATTTCTGACATTACGCCAAAATTCCACTAGGTCGCAGACAGCAAAACGGCGTAACCGTCACTGTTCGACTCAAATTCTGGGCCCTTTGTATGGTTTTCGAAAATTGAGAAAATGGGTACCATATCGTGCTATAGAAAAACCGCAATCATGAGCCCAAGAAGCTCATCATCGAGATACAACCTCATCGGGAGAGAACAAAGATGGCGAAAGAACCTGAGTCGGATCCAAATGTATTTGAAGTTGCGCGGATTCGACAACTTATTGAATTAATGAACGAGCATGAGCTGAACGTCATTGACCTGCGACAATCGGACAAACGAATCAAGTTGCGCAAGGGCGGCGAGCAAGCGAATGTGTTTGCGATGCCATCAATGCCCGCCGCAGCTCAGACAGCACAAGCGTCTCCAGCAGCTCAAAGCACTTCGGCTCCAGTAGCCAAGCCCATCGAAGACGACAAAGCGATCTACATTAAGAGCCCGATTATTGGAACCTATTATTCACGACCGAAGCCGACTGCCGCATCGTTTGTAAAAGTAGGCGATACCGTCACGCCAGAAACAATCGTATGTATTGTCGAGGCTATGAAAACATTCAACGAAATCCCGGCCGGTGTTTCGGGGAAAATTGCTGCGACGTTAGTCAAAGAAGAAGAAGCGGTTGACGTCAATCGACCTCTTTTCAAAGTCATCCCTTCGTAGTCGCCAAGTTTTCCGACAACGTTTTGTTTCGAATCTACTCATTGAAGTCCAATAGTTGACAACGAATGTTCAATCGAATCTTAATTGCCAATCGCGGTGAAATTGCCCTTCGAATCATGCGGGCCTGTAAAGAGTTAGGCATTGAAACGGTCGCCGTTTTTTCCGAAGCCGATCGAAATGCGAGTTACGTTGAGCTGGCAGACGAAGCCTATTGTTTGGGCGGACCGAAAAGCGCAGATAGTTATCTTAAGATCCGCGAGATCATCGCAGCGGCCGAAGTCAGCGGCGCCGAGGCCATTCATCCTGGCTTTGGTTTTCTGTCCGAAAACGCTCACTTCAACGAAGTCTGCCGAGGCTCTGATATCGAATTCATCGGACCATCGCCCGAGGCGATGGAAAAACTCGGTGATAAAAACACCGCTCGGTCCATGGCCACGAAAGCCAAAGTGCCTGTCGTTCCAGGCTCGGCTGGTTTGATCGACAGTACTGAAGAAGGACTCAAGGCCGCAAAAGAAATCGGCTTTCCTGTCTTGATCAAGGCCACGGCCGGCGGCGGCGGCAAAGGCATGCGAATTGCCACCGATGAAACAATGTTCGAGTCGGCCATCGAACAAGCGATGGCGGAGGCCCAAGCGGCATTCGGCAACTCTGGCGTTTATCTCGAAAAATTCATCGACAAACCTCGACACGTCGAAGTTCAAATCATTGCTGACCAACACGGCAACGTTTGTCATCTTTGGGAACGCGATTGCTCGACGCAACGCCGACACCAAAAATTAATCGAAGAAAGCCCTTCATCGACGTTGCCTGCGAAAGTTCGCAAGGCTCTTTGCGAGTCAGCCGTTCGATTGATCAAGGAAGCCAGTTATTACAACGCCGGAACCGTCGAATTTATTGTCGATCAAGACAACAACTTCTATTTCATCGAAGTGAATGCCCGGATTCAAGTCGAACATCCGGTGACAGAAATGGTAACTGGAATTGATCTGATCAAGCAACAAATTCATGTTGCTGCAGGTGACAAGCTTCCGTTCACTCAAAAAGACATTGTTTGCCGTGGAGCGGCAATCGAATGTCGAATCAACGCTGAAGACCCAACCAAGAACTTTCAACCATCGCCAGGAACGATCGAAAGCATGTTCGTGCCGGGTGGCTATGGCGTGCGCTGGGACTCACATACACATGCAGGCTATACAGTGCCGCCCTATTACGATTCGATGATTGGCAAACTGATTGTGCACCAGTCGACCCGCGACGAAGCGATCGAATGTATGGTTCGCTGCCTGAAGGAAATTCGCGTCAAGGGCATCAAGACTACGAGTGAATTCCAGCAAACGATTTTGCGTCACCCTGACTTTATCAATGGCCGCGTTGATACCAAGTGGGTCGAACGCGTCCTCTTGGCTTCGCCAAAATCATAAGACAGCAATATGGTTACTCTGTTTTTGCTAGAATGTTGGCTCCAAACCCGCCTTGAACAAACAGTCGAATCGGTATACATTTTAGACCTTGGATTAAAAGGCACCCGTAGCTCAATTGGATAGAGCATCGGTCTACGGAACCGAAGGTTGTTGGTTCGAACCCAATCGGGTGTACTTTTTCTAAGTCTTTACGAACGCGTAACATACGCGCACCTGCTAATTAGTGGCAGTGCGGTTTTTCAACTTGGATTTCCTCCGTAATTACGGAGCAATCAAGCTGGAGCACCAAACATGTCTCATCACAAACGCAGAGTACCTTCGTATTGTCACCACAAAAGGTCCGGCTGCGCGGTCGTCCGTCTCAATGGTAAAGACCATTATCGGTAAAGACCATTATCTTGGCGAGTATGAATCGCCGGAAAGACACGCTGAATATCAGCGCCTAATTGATCGCTGGCTGGCTACCAATACTGCCAGTGCCGTCAGGAAAGCGGAACGAAAACGGCTGGGTGATCCAATGGCGACTATTTCGACCGTGCTGATCAAGTACCGCGAGTTCGCAAAAGGTTATTACGTCAAGAACGGCGAGCCCACCAAGGAGCTGAC